>JACQPI010000125.1 GCA_016207585.1 Elusimicrobiota bacterium
CGGCAATCCAGGCCGCCGACGCCGCGGCGAAGGCCGCCGCGGTCCATCTTCTGGAGGTGCGGTCGGTCGTCGGCGGAGGCAAGGGGTACGTGACGATGACGGGAGGGGTCGGCGCCGTTCGCTCGGCGGTCGCCGCCGGAATTGCCGCTGTCGCGCCGGGGATGCTGGTCGGCCATGTCGTGATCCCTCAGGCGGACCGGCAGCTCTTGGCGACGGTCGGCCGATGAGGTCGTTGGAGGATCCATGAAGATCGTCATCGGATCGGACCATGCGGGCTACGAGGCGAAGGAGAGGCTTAAAAAATTTCTTCAGGCGCTTGGGCAGGGGGTGACCGATTTCGGCTGTCATAGCTACGATGCCGTGGACTATCCCGACATCGCCCAGTTGGTGGCCGAATCGATCTCGCGCCGGGAGTTCGATCGGGGCGTGCTTCTGGACGGCTTCGGCGGAGCGGTCGCGCTGGCGGCCAACAAGGTGCCGGGCGCCCGGGCGGTGTGCGCGTACGACGTCGTGAGCGCGCGTTTCGCGGCCGCGCATGAGGACGCCAATATCCTATGCTTGGGGGGCAAGACGCACGGGGAGGTGGCCCTCCAGGAAATCGCCAAGGCTTTTTTCTCCACGGCTTTCGAGGGCGGACGCCACGAGCGGAGGCTCGCCAAGGTGCAGTCGATCGAGCGGAAATACCAGGGATATTCATGCGTCTAGCCCGCGTGGTGGGCCGCGTGTTTTGCGCGCGCCAGGTCGAGGCGATGCGGGGGAAAAAACTCCTTCTGATCCAGCCGATCGCCTGGGAAGATGAAAGCCCGCGTGGAGAGCCGCTGGTGGCCGCCGACGTGACGGGCTCCGGCGCCGGAGAAAAGGTGTATTGGGTGGCGGCTCGCGAGGCGGCCGTCGCGTTCGAGGACGCTCCGCCCGTGGATGCCGCGATTTTGGGGGTCGTCGAGGGACATCAAGTTCGGGGTTTCCGAGGGGCCAAGCTGGAAAAGGGGACGGAAGGGGATTAAGGCGGCCTATGTTCATTGGAGAGGTCGTCGGAAACGCGTGGGGCGTGCGTCGCCACCCCTCGCTGCAAGGCCAGCGGCTTTTGTTGGTACGCCCTATCGATCCGATGAACGAAAAGCCGCTCGGCGAGGCGGTTTTAGCCCTCGATGGAGGCGTCGACTCAGGGCCCGGTTCGGTCGTGCTGGTCATGGATGAGGGGGGCTCGGGGCGGCAGATGCTCAAAGACGACAAGGCCCCAGTTCGCACCGTCATCTGCGGGATAGTCGACCAGGTGTTTTGTCTGGGGCGGGTCAAACGTTATGCGTGACGAAGACAAAAGGCAAATTGTCGAGATGGTCCTCTCCATCTTGAGGGAAAAAGGCCTGCTGCGCTCGCCGGACTGCGCCGGAGGGAAATCTTGCGAGGCCGCGCGATGCTCATGCTGCGCCGCCGTCAAGTCGAGGGCCGCGACCCTTTCTCAAGAGCAGCCGGCGGCGGGACGCGCTCCCGCCGCGCCAGGCGGGGGGTATGCGCCTGGCACCGCGGGCAAGGAAGTACATCCTCTTCCCGCGGCGCCAGGCGGGGGGTATGCGCCTGGCACCGCGGGCAAGGAAGTACATCCTCTTCCCGCGGCGCGATCGGCGGAGGTGACTTGGGGGACGGCCGGGAAAGTTTTTTCGGGAGAGTGGGGGAAGGCCTTGGCGACCCGTCAAGAGCGCAAAGGCGCCTCGGACGAGCGGCCGGTCGGTGCGCCGCCTCTTGCGGCTCCCGGCGGCGAAGAGGAGGCGGAGCATACGGACGCGCCCGGCTGCCCTCATTGCGATCCGTTGAGCCAATACAGCCATTCTCAATTGATGGAGATCGGGGCGGATCGAATCGCGCTGTGCCATCCCACCCGAAACTGCTCCACCATCGCGCGATCCATCGATCATACGCTGCTCAGGCCCAACGCGACCCAGGAGGAAATCGCCAAGCTTTGCGAGGAGGCGAGGGCCTACTGTTTCGCGTCGGTGTGCGTGAATCCGGCCTACGCGGCTTTGTGCGCCAGAGTGCTTAAGGGCAGCGGGGTCAAGGTCTGCACGGTCGTCGGGTTTCCCCTGGGCTCCACGACGCCGACCGTAAAGGCGATCGAGGCGCGCGACGCGATCGCCAACGGCGCCGATGAGATCGACATGGTCCTCAATATCGGCGCGTTGAAATCCGGCAATGACGCGCTGGTCCTGGAGGATATCCGGGCGGTCCGCGAGGCGACTCGAGGAAGAATCTTGAAGGTCATCCTGGAGACCGGCCTCCTGACCCGGGAGGAGAAGGTGCGCGGTTGCCTGTTGTCGAAAAACGCGGCGGCCGACTTCGTGAAAACCTCGACCGGGTTCGGCGGGGGTGGCGCCACGGTGGAGGACATCCGCTTGATGCGGGAAACGGTGGGGCCGCTGATGGGCGTCAAGGCTTCGGGCGGTATCCGGGATACCCAGGCGGCCGAGGCGATGCTTCTGGCCGGGGCCACGCGGTTGGGAACCTCCGCGAGCATCGCGATCGTCAGCCCGAAAAAAACCGGCGACTCCGCCGCGTCGACCGACGCCAATCAAAAATATTGAAATGCCCATGGGGAAAAAAGGAGACGGCATGGCGGTTCGACTTCAGGTGGACGTGCAATGCGGGGCATGCGGCGCCTTGACGCACCAAGGCGATCCCCCGCAAAAATTCTGCGCGTGCTGCGGGGCCGCCTTCGAGCGATATTGCCTTCAGTGCCGTAGGCGGGTTGACATGTATTTCGAAGAGTGGTGGCCCGAAGATCACCATTGCGTTCGAACCTATACCCCGGCCAAGAGATGCCCGGCGTGCAATTCGGGGCTGGAGGTCCAAACTCGGGATTCCTCGTATAACGACACGTCGTACAATCATTAGGAGGCTTGATGGCTGAGATTCGTGAAGCGTTGGGGCTGGTGGAGACGAAGGGTTTCGTGGGAATGATCGAGGCGTCCGACGCGATGGCGAAGTCGGCCAAGGTGCGTCTCCTGGGGTATGAGAAGGTCGGATCCGGCTTGGTGACGACGTTATGCCGCGGGGAGGTGGGGGCGGTTCGCGCCGCCGTGGAAGCGGCCGCGGCCGCGGCGCAGAGGGTGGGGGAGCTTGTCGCCGTTCACGTCATTCCACGCCCTCATGACGACGTGGAAGCCTATCTCAACCAGATATCCATAAAGATAAAAGGCGCCTAGAAACGCCGGTCTTGGCATCATTTCAATAAATCGGCCATGCGGGCCCCCCCTGGATGTACACTCACGACGATTTGATCGACGCGATCCTGGAGGATATCAGCTCCCTGGAGCGGCGATCGGTTTTCCTTCCGAAGACGTCCGAAAGCCGGAGCGGGGCGGGCCCGCGGGGGCGCCCCTTTTTGACCGAGGCCGAAATTAAAAAGGCGTTGACTCCCGGGACGCAACACCTTACAATACCTAGAGACGCGATCGTGAGCCCCTTGGCGCTGGATTGGCTTGCGCTGCGCGGGATTCATATCGTCCGGGAATAGCGGATCGTCTCAAGGGTTGCGGCATGCCTTGAGGCGAGCATTCGGCCGTCCCTATATTACACTCGGGAGACGCGACATTCAAATGGATGTAAAACAGCTTCTCAAACTCATGGTGCAGCGGGAAATTTCCGATATTCACTTCAAGGCGGGAGGGGTTCCCGCGCTGCGGATCCACGGCAAGATGGTGGCTGCCGCGAATCTCGCGAAGCTGAGCCCGGAGGATGTTCGTAAAATCGCCTACGAGTTGATGCCGCCGGACCAGGCGAAAATTTTTGAGGAACGAAACGAGCTGGACCTGGCTTACAGCCTGGAAGGGGTCTCCAGGTTCCGCGTGAACGTGTACCGTCAGAGAGGGACGATCGGCTTGACCCTTAGGCTTATCCCGCTGAAGGTCCGGAGCTTCGGGGAGTTGCACCTGCCGGAGGAGGTGTTCCAACGGCTCGCGCAGGAGTCCCGCGGCTTGATTCTATTCTCCGGGATCACCGGCGCCGGCAAAACCACCTCCATGAATTGTTTCCTGAACTATCTCAACGAATCTCTTCCCTACCGCATCATTACCGTCGAGGACCCCATCGAGTATTACCACGAGGATGTAAAATCCTCCATCGTGCAGCGGGAGGTAGGGCACGATACGAAATCCTTCGCCTCGGCCCTCCGGCACGTCCTGCGCCAGGATCCCGATGTCGTCGTAATCGGAGAGATGCGCGATTTCGAGACGATCCAGGCCGCGATCACGGCCGCTGAAACCGGGCATCTGGTCCTTTCGACCATCCATACCATCGATGCGGTCCAGACGGTGGATCGGATCATCGACGCCTATCCGGCTCATCAACACGCCCAGATCCGGCAGCAGTTGGGCAACGTGCTGAAGGGAGTCATCGGCCAGCGGCTTATTGCGTCGGCCGACGGCCGTTCGCGGTTCCCGGCGTGCGAGGTCCTGATCGGCAACAGCATGGTCCGTCGATACATTACCGAGGGAAAGAGCCAGGAGCTCTATAAAGCCATGGAGAGCGGCGGCTACTACGGCATGAGGACCTTCGACCAGGACTTATTGCGGCTTGTCCAGGAAGGTAGGATCGATCAGAAGGGCGCGTCGGAACACGCGACCAATCCCGAGGACCTTGCGTTGAAGTTCCGCGGCGTGTCCGCGGGGGTCAATGCCGCCGAATAATCCGCAGACGGAAAATTTATGGCCGAGCCATTGAAGCCTGAGGATAGCGAAGAAATTCAGGGCATTCTTACCGACCTTGACTCGATTTTATCCGGCATGGGGATCGCGCACGGACCCGCTCAGCCCGCCGCTTCTCCCGCGTCTTTGCCACCCGGCGCCACGGGCAAGGAAGTGCATCCTCTTCCCGCGGCGCCAGACGGGGGGTATGCGCCTGGCACCGCGGGCAAGGAAGTGCATCCTCTTCCCGCGGCGCTGCCGGCCAAGCCAGGGGCGCTCAAGATAGAGCTTTCTCCGCAATCGGGAATATTGAAGCCGCCGCCTGCGCCAAAACCATCGGTGCCTCCCCCTCCCGTGACGGGGGCGCCTCAAAATATGCCCGCGCCGCCGGGCGGGATCGATGCGCCTTCCACAGGTACCGAGGGCAAGGGTGGACCGGCTCTTCCCGCGGCACCGGACGGGAAATATGCGTCCGGTACCGCGGGCAAGGATGCACTACCTCTTTCCGCGCCGCCGGGCGCATTGCCGCACGTCAGCAGCTATAAGCCGCCGCTCGAAATTTCATTATCCCCGCCCAAACCGTCGCCTTCCTCGGTACCGGGCGTGGAGCGCCCAGTGGTTAGCCCGAAGGTCCCCGTGCCGCCGGCGAAAGCTCCTGCTCCCATGCCTCCTTCGGCAGTTAAGGCGCCGGCTCCGATTATCTCTCCCATCTCCAGCCCCGCGCCCGCTTCGAAACCTCCGGCAAGCCCTTCGGCCCCGGCGTTCACCGAAATCCCAGCGGCCGGCTTAGGGGAGCCGATCGCGGACAACGTTCCCAAGGAGCAAATTCGCAGCTTGGCGTTCTTTTATTCCGTTGCTTGCCGAGACAAATTTCCAAGCTTCATCCAATTCATCGATTCCGTGGCGCTGCACCTTACGAAGAAACCGCTGTATTTACGCAAGGTGCTCGTCCTGGAAATCCCGGTGGATGTGGAAATGGCGAGGGTGGTCGAGCGCATCGGGAAATCGCGCGTGGCTGCGGCGGTGGGCTTCCTTTCGGACATCAATGTACGTGAAATGGAAGAAGCTTTTTCGGAAGCGGGGATTTTTTTCCGTAGTGTTCGTCCGGAGGATATTGGTAAGAGATCCACGGCGCTCGACTTGCTGGTGGATGTGACCCTGCTCGCGCCGGGTTGAGCCTCAGTATGATCGAGCGATGGAGCATTATCCCTAGCCCGACCGACCGCGATCCGCGACGCCATACATTGTTTCTTAAGGCGGATGGCGCGGATATGACGCTCATAGTTCGTAAATTGGGCGCCATGTGCGGTCGTCCGCAAAGAGAACGCGGTCGGCCTGAATACAATTTCAGCTTGTATTTGTGGGGGGTGACTCCGCTGGGCCTCCAGCAGGTGGAAAAGCTGCTGGGCTCTTTGTCGACATCAGAATCTTCCTCGGCCGGGGGTATGGGAGCGCGACCGATTCCCCCGGTTGCCGCCGAGCCCGAACATCTGCCGCCCGACGTCGTTGTTTCCCCCCCGGATCCTCCTTCGGCCAGCTTGAAGCAAGAAAACGAATTAATCGATTTAACCGATGTCGCGGCGCGGGAGACGCCTTCCACGGTCCCGGCGGGATATGCGCCTGGCACCGCAGGTACGGAAGTACCTGCGAATTATAATTCGCAGGTACCGCGCGAGGAGAGTAACACCTTGCGCGCGGTGCATCCTCTTCCCGCGGTGCCGTCGGCCTTCGGACCGCTTTCCTGGAACGCGGCGTTGCCGCTCGAATCGAACGCCACTTTCGATTCGTTGCTGGTGGGCCCTTTCAATCGCTTCGCCCACGCGGCAGCGATGGCGGTCGTATCCAGCCCGGGCCTGATGTACAATCCGCTGTTTCTTCATGGGGCTCCTGGGGTCGGAAAGACCCATTTGCTCTTCGCTATGGCTCGCAGCCTGGAGGATCAGGCTCCCCGCGGTCCCGTTTTTTTTACGACCGGGCCGCTCCTGGCCAGAGCGGCGCGCGCGGCTGCCGCGACCGGACATGGCGAGGAGCTGGAAACTCGGATCGCGCAGGCCAAGGCGTTGTTGATCGACGACGTGCATTTGATGGCCGTATCCGAGTCGAATCGGGAGTCGCTTCAGAAAGTATTGAAACATTTCTTCGGCGCTTCCAAGGCCGTTGTGATGACCTCGGTCTATCCGCCGCGCGTTTTGGAGTCGCTTGAAGACGCTCTCAAGTTTCAGATTGCTTCGGGTTGGGCGGTGGAGATGAAGCTCGCTTCGGGGGATCTGCAGAAGAACGTCGCCGCCGCGGCTTTGATTCGGCTCGGTTTTGAGGCCCAGGAGGACGACGCGCGGGAGCTCCTCGATAGGCTGGGCGGGGAGTTTTTTGATTTGGGTCGCTGGCTTCGACGATTGGGCGCGCTGCGCGAGATTTTGGCTCGTTTGGGACAGCAGCCGGCGCTTCGGGAGATTTTTTCATTGCTCTTCGTTCCTCTTGGGGCGCCCAGGATCGTCGCGGCCGACGAAATACGGCAGGCCCTCTCCCGGTCGCCGGCCCGTCCCTCCGGCGGCGGGGGAGCCTCTCGACGATTGGCCGTTTTTTTCCCGATGGGATATCGAGAATACGCGGTTTTTGCGGTCGAACGCCTGCGGGCGCAGACTTTGCAATATAGGATCCCGTTGTCATGGCAGGAGGCGATCCAGCAAGAATACGATCCAGAGCAACTATACGGCGTTCCTTTCGCGATGGGCGAAGTGTGCGACCAGGCGCGCGCCGAGGCGGCCTTGGTGGTCGGCCCGGTTCCCGGTTCCGGCTTGGCGGATCGTGAGGGTGAACTGCTCCATGCGCTTGAACACATCCTCCATGGAGGGGCCGTTCCGTTGGGATGGATCCCATTCGATCGAATCATGGAGGATTCGACGTATTTCCGAGTCCTCTTGGATCTCGGCTCCGTGCTGGGACCGCCATCGTGACTCCTCCAGAAATCAGCGCCGGTCTGGCGGGGATCGCCTTGTTGGTAGGCGGATATTGGTGGGTGAAAATGCAGCGTGTCTTGCCGATAGAGCGCCAAGTGTTGCGCGCGCGCGGAGCGGCGCAGGACCTTGCCGATTTGGCGCGTGAGTTATTGAGCTCCCACCGCCTTCCGTCGGACCCCCGCCTGCTGATGGATATCATCCATCAGGGCGCGCAACGGCTGACGCAGAGGATCCCCGGGATATGTCTGATGGTTTGGAGGAGGGATTCCGCCGGGACCGAGCTTTGCTATCGTACGGACGCGCCGCAGGAGGCCGAATCGTTGCCGGCGGAGCTACCCGAAGCGGCATGGGACGGCGTTTTTGCGGATCCGCAAGGCTCGCAGAGGATCGTTTTGCCGTCGCCGGAAGCTGCCCCGTTGTTCGACAATTTGGCGCGCCTGGGGCATCGGATGATATGCCTTCATGCTTGGGGGCGGCCCGAGGGGTTGCACGGCGTCGTTTTGGGAGGGGGATTAAACAAAGAGGCCGATGAGAGCGAGCGGATTTGCCAGGCGATCGAGGTGCTGGCAAGTTACTTCACCTCCGTGACCGATATCGCCGGGAGCCTTTGGGACCTTTACCAGACGCGCCAACGATTGGAGGGCGGCCTATCCGCGATGCACCAGGTGGCCTCCGCGATCACCGCGCATCCAGACCATCCGGTGGACACGTTGAGCGCCATCGTTTCCATCATCGCCAAGGCCCTGGAAGCGGACTTATGCGCTTTTCTGCTCTATGATGACAAGGCCGGCGAATTGGTGACGCAGGTGGGGGCCTATGGGCTTTCGGGAGACGAGGGCTCGTTGTACCGACTTCCGATCACCAATGACAAGTCGTCGAGCATCCGCGTCTTCCTGACCGGCATGCCGTTCGTGACCGGCGACGCTCAGAGCGATCCGAGGGTCATCTCGCGCTATGCCAAGCTGTGGCGGTGTCATTCCTTGATCGTCGTACCGCTTTCTCTGAGGGACCGACGTATCGGCGTCATGCGCGTCGGCAGCTTCAAGAAAGACTATTTCACCTCGGATCACCTGCAATTGCTCCAGTTGATCGCCGAGGAGGCGGTCGTGCTGGTGGAGAGCGCGCTGCTCACGCGAAAATTGGCCGAAGCCAATCAGAAGCTTTCCGAGATCAATAAGCTCAAGGATGAATTCGTTTCGACCGCGAGCCACGAATTCAAGACGCCGCTGACGACCGTCAAGGGGTTCTTGACGGTTTTGCTGCAGGGCGAGGCGGGGCCTCTGACGGAGCAGCAGCGCCGTTTTTTAAAAATATCCCAGTCTGCGACGGACCGGTTGACGGCGCTGGTTTCCGATCTTCTGGATCTCTCGCGCCTGGAGGCGGGGGTCAGCATGGATTTCGTCCCCGTCTCCTTGGCGCAACTGGCAGAGGAATGCCGGCACGACCACGAGCCCCAGGCCAGGGCACGAGCGGTCCACATGGAGGTTTCTTGCCCGCCGAGCCTCCCCCAGGTCCGGGGCGACGCGAAATGGTTGCGGCAGCTTCTGGATAATTTGATTTCGAACGCCCTAAAATTCACTCCGGCCGGCGGGACCGTGGCGATATTGGGGGAAGAAATGGGGGACGTGGTCCGTGTGACCGTTAAGGATACGGGGGTTGGAATCAACGCCGAGGATCAGCAGAGGATTTTTGATAAATTTTACCGGGCCAATAACCGGGATTTGACCAATCCTCCGGGAACCGGCCTGGGGCTGGCGATCGTAAAATTTATTATCGACAAGCACGAGGGCCGGGTCTGGGTGGACTCGGAGCCGGGAAAGGGATCGAACTTTCACTTCATTCTTCCCCTCGCCAAGAAGGGGGAGGCCGTGGAGGAAGTGGTTTGATCTTACGAGATCGGCCTGGAGCATTAGGATTTTTCGGCAAGCAGCTTGCGAATATCCTGCTCGAGGGATCGCGGGTCGACCCCTCCGATATATTTGCGAGCGATATTCCCCTTACGGTCGATTAGAAATTTCGTGGGAAGCCCGAAAACCTGGAAATCCTGGATGCTCGCTTCGTCGGCGAACGCAATACGCCACGGGATCGCGTTGCGGGTTGCGAACGGGCGCACCGCCGCGGGTCCTGCTTCATCGAGCGAAGCGGCCAACAGTTCGAAGTCCTCTCCCCGCAGCGCGGCGTGGAGTTTTTTTAGGTCCGGGAGCTCATCGATGCAGGCGGCGCACCACGTGGCCCAGAAATCCAAAAGGACGACCTTGCCCCTGTATTGCTGGAGGCTCGCGGTTTGCCCGGAGAGATCCGTGAGCGCGATGGGCGGAGCCGGCCTGGCGACGTTTTCTTGCGTGGAGGTCGTTACGACGGGAAGCAAGCTCTTGTAGAGCAGGGCCGAAGACAGGATCGCGCCGAGCGCGTACAGTGCAATAGACGAAGGCTTCATCGTCGCGTACGCCGAGCCGGAGGGGGCCGCCTGCAACGGCCCCCTCCGGGAGCGGTCCTCTTAGCAGCCACAGGGTGTCTTGGGTCCCATGGTTATCCTCCTTTTCTCTTATTTTTGTGCCGGGCGCAGCCGCGCAACAGCTCGGTCGCTATGCGCCCGACCCGCCTGAAAATTTCCGGGTCTCTGCGCGTTTTGGCCAGCATCACCGTCCCTTCGTAAAGGGCCAAGACCGTTTCGGCCCAGGCCTTCGAGTCAAGCGACGCGGATAGGTCTCCCCGCTTCTTGCTGCGCTCCAGAAGATTTTCGAGCCTGGCGGCCCAGTCCGTGA
>JACQPI010000120.1 GCA_016207585.1 Elusimicrobiota bacterium
CTGGAAATACCCATAACAATATAACTTTCCGTTCCTATACTCACACTGCCCGCTGACAATGAATTTACACGTCTCCGCGGCTACTGTTCCGGGGTGAATTCCGGCCGTGGCCCCAAGTCCCAATAGTCCTAAGGCAACCACTTTACACACCCTCTGGATCTTTTCCATTTTCGTCCTCCATACATCCAAGACATCAAATCAACCACAAAACCAGTATAGGGCGTTTTTCGTGATGCTTTCCTGAGAACATTGTGAAGAATCTATGAAGCCCGTTTACCCGGCGCCGAAAGAGGAAATCCAACCCTTTTTCGAGGATCGCCCGTGTTTTTACCAGCCCGCAATCTGGTACACTACGCTCGTGGCGATCCCGAAGAAAGTGATGGAGGCCATGAAGCGTTATCCGCCGTTCTACCAGAAGGTGTGGCGCGCCTGCGCGCGGATACCCCGGGGCCAGGTGAGGACTTACGGCTGGATCGCGCGGCGGCTCGGGAGCCCGAAAGCGGCGCGGGCGGTCGGGCAGGCCCTGGCGAAGAACCCCTTTTCCCCCGCCGTCCCGTGCCACCGCGTCATCGGGGCCAGCGGCCGCATGACCGGCTTCTCCGCGCCCGGCGGGACCGCCGCCAAGCGGCGGATGCTGGAGCGGGAAGGCGCCCTGTAACAAAAATTTAACCTCGAAGAAACAAATCTTTTATTAAAACCGGGTACGCTTGGAGCGGTTGCGGCAACAGCGACGACATCCTTGTAAGACAACAGGCGCACTCGCACCAAAAGTCCCAGGGCCCGCTGACTCGGCGAAGCGGGCCCTCGGCTTTAGGGCATCCCTAGTCTGCCTTAAATTCTAGGAGGAGGGGTCCGCCCCAGCAGCTTGACGATGCGCTCCAGCCAGCGGCGGTCCTCCTCGTCGAACGCGCCGGACTCCCGCGCGTCCACGTCGAGGACCGCGAAGACCTTTCCATCGACGCCGGCGACCGGGATCGCAATTTCGGACCGATCTTCGGGATCGCACGCAACGTAGGCGGAGCCCAACGCGCGGACGTCCTCGACGACCTGCGGCTCCCGTGAAAGGAAGGCCCGGCCGCAAACCCCGTGCAGCGCGATCGGAGAGCAGGCCGGCTTGTCGCGGCAGGGACCTAAAATGAGCTCGCGCCCGTCCGGCCCCGGGATGTAAAAGCCGCACCAAGAATAGACTTGTCCGCCGAACCCGTCCCAAAGGGCGTCGACGACCTCCTGGAGCATCCGTCCCCGGTCGGGCGGCCTGCGTTTCCAACGGTTTTCCAGCGTCTGGAGAATTTTTTCGTAGTCGCGCCGGCGGGCTCTGGGGCGCTCGGGATCGCTCAAGCCCCCGGCGGGCATCAGTAGGTGACCTCGATGACCCGATCCGACTGAAGGAGGTCGCGCAGGACTTTTTCCTGCTCCCCCGGATGGCCGTAGGTCCACCACTGGCTGTGATAGCGCTGCTCTTTTTTCATGATCTTCCGGTACATGACGCTGATGCGGTGGGATCGCATGATCTTGACGACCGCATCGATGGATTCCCTGTCGGCCGCGGAAACGATGCGGTAGATGTGCCGCTGCCGCAACGTGTCGACGATCATGTCGACGCGGTTGAGCCCGACCTGGACGATGAGCGTGGCCAGGGCCGCCAGGCAGGCGAGCGTGAAATATCCCATGCCGACCGCCATGCCGATCGCGGCGTCGACCCAGATCGTAGCGGCGGTCGTCAGGCCGGTGACGTGATCCCCCTCCCTCATAATGGCTCCGGCGCCCAAGAACCCGATCCCGGACAGTATCTGCGCCGCGATGCGGGTGGGGTCGATGCCCGGGCCGACCATGCGCAGCGAAAGCAGGGTGAAGGCGGTCGATCCCATGCAGATGAGGACGTTCGTCTTGACGCCGGCCGGTTTTTCCATCAACTCCCGCTCGATGCCGACGGCGACTCCGAGCGCCATGGAAACGAGCAACCTGAACGCGTCCGCGCTGAAACTTTCCATTCCCAGCATATCGCCTCCCAACCGGACTCCGGATTATACAAACTTGGCGCCGGTGACGGCGGAAAAGGCCTCCTGGGCCGTCTCCCGGGCCGCCGCGACGCAGTCCGGAATGCCCACGCCGCGATAGGATGCGCCCGTCAGCCAAAGTCCGGGACAAGCTCTAAGCTGCTCTTCGATCCGGCGCAGCAGCCGTTCGTGGCCGACGCGATACTGCGGATTCGCCTTGGGCCAGCGGTACGTCCGCCCCCATAGGGGTTCCGCCTCGATTCCCAGGATTCGGCGCAGGTCCTCGCGCGCCGCCGCGAGAAGGCCGTCGTCGGCCGCCTCCAGCGCCTGCTCACGACCGGCGCCTCCGATAAAGCACCTCAAGAGCAGCGCGCCGGCCGGCGCGCGTTGGGGAAATTTAAACGACGTAAACGTCCCGGCCGAAATGTTTCTGAATTCCGAATCCGCCACGACGAAACCGAAGCCCGAAGGAAATTCGCGCAGGTCTTCCCGCCGATAGGCGAAAGAGGCCGTGGCGCTGGAGGCGAACGGAATCTCCTCGAGGCGGCGCGCCAGCTCCGCGTCGGCCCCGGCCGCCAGCCGGGCCGCTTCCCAGGCCGGAACCGCCAGGATAAGCCCCGCGCACTCCAGAACTTCCCCGTCCCCCAGACGCACCCGCCATCCATGCCCTGCGCGCCCCACGGTCTCGACCTGCGCGCCGTAGCGGATGTTTGACGGCCCCAGCCCCGCCGCCAGCGCCTGGGCCAGCTCGACCAAACCGCCCTGAAGAGTCATGAACATAGTCCTTCCCCCGGAGACGGCCGCCGGCCTTCTCGCGGCGCGCAACCCACGGAGGACGCTGCCGTAGCGCTGCTCCAGCTCCAGAAATTTAGGGAACGTGCTGTGAACGCTCAGCTCGCTCGCGTCTCCGGCGTAAATACCCGCCATGATGGGCTGGACGAGGATGTCGACCGCCTCCGAACCGAACCGCCGCCCGGCGAAGTCCGCCAGGGATTCGTCCTCCCCGCCGCCGCGGGGAACCAGCGGTTCCAACGCCATGCGAAATTTCCCAAGCCAGCTCATGAAATCGGCTCGCAGGAAGGGCCCGATGCGCGTCGGGCCCATCAACGAAAACCCGGCCGGGATGCGCCTGAGCCGGCCGCGCGCGTAAATGTACACGTCCGTGCAGTCCGGATTCGTCGGCAAGAGGCGAGCCACAAGCCCCAATTCTTCGACCAGCTCCAGAACGGCCGGCTTGGCCGTCATGAAGGAGTCCGGCCCTCCTTCCACGATGAAATCGGCGCCGGGTTCGGCGCCGGGAACCCGCTCCGTGAGGATTTTTCCACCCGGCCGGGCGGTCGCCTCCAAAAGAAGGACCTCGACGCCCGGAGAGCCTTCTTTCGCCAGCGTCGCGATCCGGTGGGCCGCGCTCAGTCCCGCGACGCCGCCGCCGACGACGATCAGACGCGTCACTGCGGTTGCGGGACCAGGTGCGCGAGCGCGACGTCGGCCATCGTCTCCGCCAGAAGCGGATCGGCGTTGAGGGTCCCGGCGCGCACGAACTCGATTCCCTTGGACTCCGCCAGGCCGCGGTACAGCACGTCATCATCGTAAAGGGTCTCCATATGATCGGAGATGAAACCGATGGGGACGAGAAGGAGCCGCCGGCAGCCTTCCGACGCAAGGCGCTCGATGACCTCTCCGGCGTCCGGCCCAAGCCAGGGTTCTTCCGTCCGGCCGCGGCTTTGGTACGCGAAATCCCAATGCGCCACCTGCGCCGCGGCGGCGACGGCGCGAACGGTCTCGGAAAGCTCCTCCGGGTAAGGATCTCCCTCGACGACGATCTTCTGCGGGAGGCTGTGCGCCGTGAATAGGACCCGCGCGTCCAAGTCTCCTCCCTTCGAAAACCGGCCTCGCGCCTCCCGGATTTTACGGGCCCAGGCCTCAATAAAGAGAGGATGCTTGTTCCAGGACCGGACCGTGGAGGTCGCAAACCGGGCCCCCGCCGTACGCACCGCTTCCTCGTACTTGGCATGGTACGCTCCGACGCTCATCTTCGAAAAATAAGGGGTCAAGGGCATCGAGACCACGACGTCTCGCTCCCGCGCCATCATGAGCCGCACCGCGTCGAGGATCGTGGGGGAAGAGTGCCTCATCCCCACGTAGATCTCCGCGCGAGGCTCCCATGCCTTCACGCGTTCCTCCAGCAGCTCCGCCTGCCGCCGCGTGATCTCCAATAAGGGAGAACAGCCACCCATCCGGTGGTAGCGGTCCCTCACCTGCGCCACGAACTCCGCATCCGCCGGGCGGCCGCCGCGGATATCGCGAAGATATTCCGGGACGTCCTCCAGCCGAGCCGCGGCGCCGTACGCCATCAGCAATATTCCGGGCCTCATGCCGCGCCGTATTTCCGCACCCAGCCGACCACGGCCTCTACGTTTTCAACCGGCGTCTGAGGAAGGATCCCATGACCAAGGTTGAAAATATGCCCCGCCCGGCCGGCCGCCTCCTTCAGTACCGCCCGCACGGCGTCCCTCAATTCCGACCCGGACCCGCACGCGAGGACGACGGGATCGAGATTTCCCTGGATGGCGCGGCCGTACCCGATTTTCTTCCACGCCCGGCCGAGCGGGATGCGCCAATCCACGCCGATCACGTCCCCGCCGGCTTCCCGGAACTCCTCCAAGAAACCCGAGGTCCCGGTTCCGAAATGGATCGTCGGGACCTTGCACGCCCGCAGGGACTCGAGAACGTACCGGGAATACGGGAGAACGAAGCGCCGGTAATCCGCGGCCGACAGGGCGCCCACCCAGCTGTCGAAGAGCTGCACCGCCTGCGCCCCGGCCTCGATCTGCGCTTCCAAGTACCGCGCGGTCACTCGGCTCAGTTTTTCCATCAAGGCCCGCCAGGTCTTCGGGTCCTGATACATCATTCGCTTTGTTTCGAAATAATGGCCCGAGGAGCCCCCTTCCACCAAATAGGACGCCAATGTGAACGGGGCCCCCGCAAAACCGATCAGAGCGACGCGGCCGCCCGAGGTCGCCGCCAGCTCCCGCCGGACGATTCGGACCGCCTCCAAAACGTAAGGGAGTCCCTGCCTCGGATCGAAATCCCGCAGCCGCTCGACGTCCCGGCGCGCGCGGATCGGCGGGGATAACGCCGGCCCCTCCCCCCTCACGAAATCCAGCTTCAGGCCGAGAGGCCGCGCCGGCAGCAGGATGTCCGCGAAGAGGATCGCCGCATCCACCCCGAAACGGCGAACCGGCTGGAGCGTCACCTCGGCCGCCAGCTCGGGCCGCTCGCACAATTCAAGGATGGAATATCTTTTCCGAAGCGCCCGGTACTCGGCCATGTATCTCCCAGCCTGCCGCATGAACCACACGGGCGTCGCGTCGACCGGGCGTCGCGCGCAGGCTTCAAGAAACCGCGAGGCGGCCATCAATCGATGCGTCGGTCGAAAGCATACCCGGATATCCCCGATCTCTTGGCGTATTTTTTCATCTCCGCGCCCAGGGCGCTGACCTGTCCCAAGGACGTCAGGGGCCGGTGGGTGTTGGTAACGCCTCCGATCGCGATTCCCATGAACGGAAAGTGCGCCACGTTGCCTTGGCGGTCGGAGGTCTCGATGTAACCGCGCGCCCTGTCTTCGGGGTCGTAGTAGGAAGGCGCCGCCGCGTCGAACTCCGAGATGATCTTCCGGCAGATCTTCTGCGCGTGCTCCGGCACGGTGACCATGATGAAGTCGTCCCCGCCCACGTGCCCGACGAAATCCCCCGGCTCCCGCGCCGCGAGGAGGATGCGCGCCGTCTCCTGGATGATTCGGTCGCCGCGCAGAAAACCGTAGCGGTCGTTGAAGGCCTTGAAGTTGTTGAGGTCGGCGTAGAGCACCGTGAATTTCGCCCCCGCCTGGATGCGCCCCAAAATCTCCCGCTCGATCGATATGTTGCCGGGCAGGCGGCTCAAGGGGTTGGCCTCCAGCTCCAGGCGCGTGCGCTTGAGCGCCCCCCGCACCCTCGCCAGGAGCTCGCCGATGTCGAAGGGCTTGGTGAGATAGTCGTCGGCGCCCAGATCGAGCCCCTGTATCTTATGCTGCGCCTGGCTGAGCGAGGTGAGCATCAAGACAGGGATGTGCTGCAGGAGAGGATCAGCCTTCAGGCGCCGCACGACCTCCCAGCCGGTCATCTGCGGCATTTCGACGTCGAGCAAGACCAGGTCGGGAGGGCTCTTCGATATCTTTTCGAGCGCCTCGCCCCCGTGGACCGCCGTGTCGATCTGGTACGAGGCGGCCTCGAGGGTTTCCCGCAGGAGGCTCCGAATGCCGGGATCGTCGTCCGTCACGAGGATGCGCACGGCCGGAAGACTCGCGTTTTCCGTCATTAAAGCGCATTATAGCGGGGCTCCTCTCGCGGGTCAAGGATCAGGTCATATCGACTTCACCCATTTTCTTGTCGGGGTCCTACCGAATGGGCCAGGCCCAGGTGTCGATACTTCCGGGAGACCACTTCGTATGACATGCCATTTTGGCATTTCTTAGAAAACAGTAAAAAAGACCGCTGCCCGGTCTGCGTCCGATATCTCTCCCATCGGGAATCGGATACAAACCGGGATCTATATTGCTGCCCCGCAGGGCCCGTCAAAAAAATGGGTGAAGTCGTCAGGTCGCCAGGACGGTGTCGGCGGTCCTTAAAATTTCGATAAAGTGCTCGCGCGACTTGGTCTTCAGGAGGCGCCGGCGCAGGTTCTCATTGGAGGCCAGCGAGCCGATTCTAGCCAGGATCTTGAGCTGCGCGACGGGCGTGGCCGTCGGCGTCAAAACGAGGAAGACGAGGCGCACCGGAGTCGCGTCCGGGGCTGGGAATTGAAACGACTTGGCGGCCCGGCCGATCGCCACCAACGGGCGCATCAGCGAGGGCAGCCGGGCATGCGGGATGGCGATTCCGCGGCCGACCGCGGTCGAGAACTTCCCTTCGCGCTCCCAAACGGCCTGGAAGGCTTCCTCCGCATCGAACTCGTGCGTCGCCTGGTGCAGCTTGGTCACCAGGAAGCGAATGGCGAATTCCCGGTCGGCCACATCCACCCCGACGTCGACCGCGGCGGGAATCAGGACGTCCATCAAGGACCACGCCTGCGGGAGGTCGAATTCGTCGTGGATTTCCCCCACCAACTCCTCCAGGATGTCCTCCAGGCTCAGAAGGCCCAAGACCTGTTTTCGTTCCCGTACGACCGCCATCCGCACGCCGCGATCCGCGAAGCCTTGGAACAGCTTCTGGAGAGAATCCCCCGGGGAAACCTCCGGCAGATCGCGGCGAAAAGCGCCTAAATCCGGGGTGGAACCCGGCGGGACGGAGGCCAACAGGATGTCCTTGATGTGTACGTAGCCGACGACGGAATCCAACGTGTTGACGCAAAGCGGATAGCGCGAGAAATGCCGCTTGCGGATGACCGCGAGATTCTCCTCCCAGCCCTTGTCCCTCGACAGGAAAGCGACCCGTTCTTTCGGGACCATCGCGTCGGCCACGCGCGCCGCGCCGAAATCGAATACGTTCTCGATCAGCATAAGGCGCTCCAGGGAAAAACCCGCTTTTTCATCGGTCGATCCGAGGAGCAGCCGGACCTCTTCTTCCGAAAAATGGGGGTCCGCCTCCGAAGCCCTTTGGAATTTCAGGCCTCGCAGTATGCGCATCGACGTCCCGGCCAGGACCTTGACCAATGGCTTGAAAGCGACGCAATAGAGCTTGAGCGGCCACGCGGCCCAGAGCGCCACGCTCTCGGCTCTCTGGATGCCGATGGACCGCGGCAGGAGCTCGCCGAAAATAATATGAAGAAAGGTGATGAGCGCGAAGGCGACAACAAGCGATACCCCATGGGCCGCCACATTCCCGTATGGGAAACCGTCCAACACCCCGCTCAGAAGGCGAGCAACGGCCGGTTGGCCGATCCAGCCCAGCCCGAGGCTTGCCATCGTGATCCCTGTTTGGATGGCCGATAGGTACAATTCCAAGTCCTGCAGTATTTTTTGAAGAAGGACGGCGCGCGCGTTTCCCTGCCTGGCCAAGACTTCGACGCGAGAAGCGCGGACTCTCACCAACGCGAATTCCGCCAAGACGAAACAGCCGTTGAGGGCGATCAGCCCAAGCGCTCCGAGGATATGCGCTATCGAAGACATAAAGACCATTGCATGATACTAAACAGCGTTTATTTATGATATCCTTGTCAAAGCGCCGATATTAACACCAGAGAAGGAGGTCCCATGGCCGAAGGGAAAGAATTCAAGCCCCTCAAGGAGCTCGGGGCGATCGCCGTCTCCGAGGAGACCGAGATTAAATTTTACGTCGATGAATACCGGGGTTATCCCTACGCCTCGATCCGCACCTTCCTGAAGCGCTCGGGGTACACGGGACCGACCAAGGCCGGCATCACCCTCAACTCCGCCACCCTGGACGGCGTCATTGCGACCCTGTCCAAGCTTCCCGCCCAGCCTCAGCAGCTGGCCGACCAGGAATTGGCCCGATTCCCACGCCGGCCCGGCACCGAGCTCGTCGTCCGGATCACGATCTACAAAGACACGACCGGCATCGACCTGCGGGAATGGGTGGAAGACTCCACGTATAAGGGATGGTCCAAGAAAGGCGTGAGAATTCCCTATCCGGGCCTTCCCAAGGCCTTGGAATATCTAAAGGGGATGAAGGACTTCCTGGCCAACGCCGTCAAGAAATAAAAACACTCGGCTCAACGTTTGAACCGGCTCGCGCGAAAGCGGCTCAGGTTCAATTCCGTCTTTCCCGTCGAGATCCATTCCGTCAATGCAGATCCTACCCAAGGCCCGAAGCTGAAACTGTTTCCCGAAAAACCGGTCGCCACGAAGGCATTTGGGCAGCGCGGCAGCCGATCCAAGATGAAATCGCCGTCCGGCGTATGCGTATGGTGGCATATCCTGCCTTCGCTTTCGGTGAAGCCGTATAGGTCCGGGATGACCTCTTTCAAGAAATCCCTGCAGGCGCGTTCGAATTGCGGGGTGATCTCCTTCGAGCCCTGCCCCGGCTTTGCCTTGGGGCCCTTCCGGTAGGTGCCGATCTTCATGAAGCCGTGGATGTGGACGGGAAGCACGTAATAGCCTCGGGCCATATTGATGACCACCGGACAATGTCCGGGCCGGAACCGTCCCTGGTTCATCGGCGGGCGGAAATACAGGAGCTGCTGGCGCGTGACCGCCAAGGGAAGCCGTTCCTTGGGGAAGAGCTCCTTGGTCCACGGGCCGGTGGCGAATAGGTAGGTATTTCCTTTCCAAACGCGCCCCCGACCGTCGCGGATCTGCGAAATTCCTTCCTTGGAACGAACCACCGCAGCCACCCGGGTCGACGGGCTGATCACCGCCCGCCGACGCGCCGACGCACGCGTATAGGCCGCCACGGCCCGTTGGGCCCAGAGGATCCCGCCGTCGGGATGAAAGACGGCGCGGCGCGCCGCCCGCGGGCTTAAGATGCGAAAGCGCTCCTTCATCTCCGCGGACTCGATTTTCTGGCCGGAAAGTTTCATCTGAGTCAACGACTTCAAGCAGGCTTCCGGATAACTTTTGTCCCCGTCCGCCAGATCCATCACTCCGGCCCCCAGGTAAAGGTCCTCTCGGACCTCTTTTTGAAATTCCTTCCAGAGGACGAGGGACCGCGCCGCCAATTCGGTATAGAAAACGTCTTTTCCGTACGTGTAACGGAATATCTGGGCGTGGTCCCCGGAGGAAGACCACTCGTTGGGAATATCGTATTGATCCAGGAGGGCGACCCGATACCCCTTGCGCGCCAGGTAATAGGCCGAGGAGACTCCCACGATGCCGCCGCCGACGATGACGATGTCGAAAGTTATCATGATGAAGGCGATTTGCGCGAAGCTTCGAAAATTCTACTACATTTTGGAAGACGGGGAAGAACGGCCGCCGTTTAGGTCGGTTTGCGTACGCCCCGGAAAGTGAATCGCCGGACCTTGCCGTCCGGGCGGCGCCACAGGAC
>JACQPI010000121.1 GCA_016207585.1 Elusimicrobiota bacterium
TCCGGACGCAGATCGAGAAGACGCAAAAGGAATACTACCTGACGGAGCAGATGAAGGCGATCCAAAAGGAGCTCAAGCACAAGGATGACTTCGCCAAGGAGATCGACGAGCTGCGCAAGCAGATCCAGGAGGCCAAGATGCCGAAGGCGGCCGAGGAGGCCTCCTTGAAGGATCTCGCGCGCCTGGAGAAGATGATGCCCTTCTCCCCCGAGTCGACCGTCTCGCGCTCCTACCTGGACTGGATGATCCATCTCCCCTGGGCCGCGCGCACCAAGGACAACCTGGATATCCTGCGCGCCGGGAAAATATTGGACGAGGACCATTATGGCCTGGAAAAAGCCAAGGAACGAATTTTAGAGTACCTGGCCGTCTGCAAGCTCACGAAAAAGCTCAAGGGACCCATCCTCTGCTTCCTCGGGCCGCCCGGCGTCGGCAAGACGACGCTGGCGCGTTCCATCGCGCGCTCCATGGGACGCAAGTTCGTCCGAATGTCCCTGGGAGGCGTCCGCGACGAGGCGGAGATCCGCGGCCACCGGCGAACCTACATCGGCTCCCTGCCGGGACGCATCATCCAGTCGCTGCGCAAGGCCCAGAGCCACAACCCCGTCTTCCTGCTCGACGAGGTCGACAAGATGGGGACGGACTGGCGCGGAGACCCGGCGGCGGCCCTTCTCGAGGTGCTCGACCCGGAGCAGAACTCGACGTTCATGGACCATTATCTCGACGTGGAGTTCGACCTCTCGCATATCATGTTCATCTGCACCGCAAACACCCTGGAGGGCATCCCGATCACCCTGCAGGACCGCCTCGAGATCATCCGCTTCTCGGGCTACACGCACCGCGAGAAAATCGCGATAGCGCAGGGCTACCAGATTCCCAAGCAGACCAAGGAACACGGCCTCAAACCCGGGATGATCGAGATCACCGAGTCCGCGCTGGACCGCATCATCCACGAGTACACCCGCGAAGCGGGCGTGCGCAGCCTGGAACGGGAAATCGCATCGCTCGCGCGCAAGGCGGCCAAGCGGCTCGTCACGGAAAAGATCAAAAAGATACTCGTGGACGGCGAAAACCTCCAGAAATTCCTGGGCATCCCCAAGTACACCCAGGAAAGGCTCTCATACAACGACGTGGGAATCGCCACGGGCCTCGCCTGGACCGAGCACGGCGGAGAGATCCTGGCCATCGAGGCCGTCCAGATTCCCGGCAAGGGGACCGTGCTGTTGACCGGAAAGCTGGGCTCGGTCATGCAGGAATCCGCGCATGCGGCCCTCTCGTTCGTCAAGACGATCGCCCGCTCCCTCGGAACCTCTCCAGACGCCTTCAAGAACAGCGATTTTCACATCCACGTCCCGGAAGGGGCTATTCCCAAGGACGGCCCCTCGGCCGGCAGCGCGATCGCGACGGCTCTGGCCAGCCTCATCTCCGGCCGCCCCGTCAAGCCCGCCTTGGCGATGACGGGCGAGATCACCCTGAGCGGACGCGTCCTTCCGATCGGCGGGTTCAAAGAGAAGGTCGTCGCGGCTTTCCGGGAGGGGATCAAGACCGTCCTATACCCGGAGAGCAACCGCAAGGACTTAGAGGACATCCCCAAGGACATCCAGGCCAAGCTCGAGCTGATCCCGGTGCGGGACCTCCATCAAATCCTCTCCCTCGCCTTGCTGCCATCGCCGGCCAAGCCGGGACGCAAGAGCCCCTTGTGGAAACCGCCATCCACCGCGGCTCCACTGGGAACGGGCCTGCCGGGGCCCGGCGCCGCATGAGCGAACATATTTTGCTGACTCCGGGGCCGACGCCGCTGCCGCCCTCCGTGCGCGCCAAGATGGCCGAGCCGATCCTCCACCACCGCACCCAGGAATTCGCTCAGGTGTTTCAGCGGGTCCTTGCGGGCATGCAGCAGGTTTTCCGCACCAAGAGCCAGACGCTCATGCTGACCACATCCGGCACCGGCGCCATGGAGTCGGCGGTCGCCAACCTCTTGAGCCCCGGCGACCGCGCGCTCGTCCATTCGACCGGAGCTTTCGGCAACCGCTTCGTTAAAATACTCAAGGCCTACGGCATTGAGCCGATGGTCATCTTCGAAGAATGGGGCGAGGCGGCCCAACCGCAGAGGCTCAAGGCGCTTCTCAATGCCTCCCCCGGATTCAAGGTTGTTTTCTTCCAGCATACCGATACCTCGACGGGGGTCCTCAACGATATCGAAACGCTGTCGCGCACGGTGCGGGAAAACTCCGACGCCCTGGTGGTCGTGGATACGGTATCCGGGCTCGCGGCGGAACGATTCGAGACCGATTCCTGGGGCGTCGACGTGGCGTTGACGGGCTCGCAAAAGGGCCTGATGAACGCCCCGGGCCTCGCTTTTGCCGCGGTCTCGGAGAAGGCTTGGACCGCCTGCGGGACCGCCAAGCTCCCCCGTTTTTACCTCGATTGGCGCACGATGAGAGACAGCCTCCCGCAAAAGGAGACGCCGTACACGCCGGCCGTCAGCCTGGTCGTCGCACAGGCCGAGGCGCTGAGACTCATCCTTAAGGAAGGCCTCGATAACGTCGTGAATCGCACCCGGGAACTCGCCCTCTACACACGCACTGAGGTGACGAACCGCCTGGGGCTCAGGCTCTTCGCCAAGGACCCGGCTCATATTCTCACCGCCGCCTGGCTGCCGGAGGGCGCCGACGGCGACGCCCTGCTCAAGAACCTGCTCACGGAAGAGCGCATCTCCATCGCCAACGGGCAGGAGAAGCTCAAAGGGAAAATTATCCGCATCGCGCACATGGGCTACATCTCCAAATCCGACGTGCAGGCGGGTCTCTCAGCCCTGGAACGCCGCCTGAAAACCCTTATCGGCGCCGTGCGCTCTCGCTCGTAAGATGTAAGAATTATTTGCATACCAACTATGGCCGGCCATAGTTACAGTCATAATGCTGTTCTCCCAAAAGGACTTGTGCTCGGATCAGCCAAGTTCTAGAATCGGCCCATGACCGCTAAGTTCAAAGTCCTCGTCACCGACCCGATCGACCCGGAAGGACTAAAATCGCTTGCGCGCCACCCCGGCATCGAGCTGGCGACCGAGATCAAACCGTCGGCGGAAACGCTGGCCAAGGCCCTCGA
>JACQPI010000119.1 GCA_016207585.1 Elusimicrobiota bacterium
TCCTTGGCCACCACCATCAGATCGGCCAGCTCGTCGATGACCACGACGATGTAGAACTCTCCGCGCTCCGAGCGCCGGGCCGCCTCCCGGTTGAAGCTCTCGATATCCCGGGCGCGGTAGGCCTGGAATTTCTCGTAACGGCTCTCCATGACGGCGATGAGGGCCTTCAGCGAGCGCGCGGCGTCTTTGGAGTGGGTGAGGACCCCCACCTGCTCGCAGGGCGTCTTCGGATCGTAGAGGTGCGGGATCCCCTCGTAGAGCGACAGCTCGATGCGCTTGGGGTCGATGAGGAGAAGCTTCACCTCATCGGGCCGCGAGCGAAACAGGATCGATTGGATCAGGCTGTGGACCAGGACGCTCTTGCCGCTGTTGGTGGCTCCCGCGACCAACAGGTGCGGCAGGCCCTGGAGGTCGGCCGATGCGGGTTTGCCGTCCGAGCTGAGCCCCAGCGCGAAAGCCAAGACGCCGCGCTGGGATGCCATGGCCGGGCTTTCCAAAACATCGCGCAGCGTCACCCCGGCCGGTTTCTGGTTCGGAATCTCGATGCCGATCGCGGCCTTTCCCGGGATGGGAGCGATCATCCGGATTCCGCGGGCCTTCATGGCCAAGGCGATGTCATTGGCCCTTGCGACGATGGAGCTGACCGTGACGCCTGGAGAAGGCGACACCTCGTAGCGCGTGATGACGGGGCCGGGGGATATCCCGCTGACCCTCGCCTGGATGTCGAAGCTCGCGAGGGTCCTGTCGAGGTTTTCCACGGCGGTTCGGATTTCGCTTTCGTCCGGACCGGCGCCGGCATTGGGGCTCTTGGGATGGAGCAGATCGAGCGCAGGGAGATGGAACTCGCCGGCTTCGGGGTACGCGGCGAGTTTGCGGGCGAGCTTGGGAGCGGTTACCGGAGGCGGTCCCGCGGCGCCGGGCGGGAAATATTCGCCCGGCGCCGCGGAAACGGGTTCCGGAACGGGAGGCGGCGAGGACGAAGCCGCGGCGCTCAGCGGAGCAGGAGTCGGTTCTCGGAACGCTTCGGCGGCGGTCCTAAGGCGTTGCGCAAACTCCCGGCGCGCCTGCTTCCATTCGCGGTAGTCCTGCATGAGGAGCTTCGACAGGCGCCGCGCAATAGCCCAGAGAGAAATGGAAAGCAGCGTCTTGAGCCCAAGCAGGCCGATCGCCAGGAGCACGAGCCAGGCGCCCGAGGCTCCCAAAATTTCGTCCAAGAGGCGGTAAAGGGATGTTCCGATGGAGCCTCCCCAAGGAGTGCTTCCGAACACAGAGGCCAGGCCGGACAAAAGAGCGGCGGCCGCGGTGGCGGCGGCGGCGGTCCCGAGCGCCCACATCCAATAAGCCCTCTGAACCCGGAAGTATAGGATGAGGCCGTATGCGAAGGAGGGAATCAGGAGGTAGGCGGCGGCCCCAAGCAGGCCGAAAAGCGATTGGGCGCATGCGTGCCCGAATTTCCCCGAAGAGGCCGGAAAAAGCAGCGCCCAGGACAGATAGAGAGTTCCAATCAAGGCCCCGATCCACCGCGCGGCCGAAAGCAGGGGCGAGGAGCCGGAGGAGCGTTTCTTGCGCTTAGCCCAGAGACGGAAGAACGCTTTCATGGGTAGGCCTCTGCGCCCGAGACTGAAGGTCGCTCATGATTTCTGCACCACGAATAGTTCCTGCCCCGCCTTGATGGGCTTCCCATTCTCGATGACAAGGTCCAGGACGACGCAATCGAAATCCGCCTTCACCTCATTGAACACCTTCATCGCCTCGATGAGGCAGAGCACGTGCCCCTTCTTGACGCGATCCCCCGTGCGCACGAAAGGCGGGCTCGAGGGCGAACTGGCGCGGTAGAATATTCCCATCATGGGAGCCTTGATCGTCATGGCTCCCGGCGGCAGGGAGGTTTGCCCGGCCGGCGGAGCGCCCGGCGCGGCGGAGGCGCCGTGCGCAGCGGCCGAGGGGTATCCAGCGGCGACTGGGATTGGAACCGGGACCGGGGTCGACCGTTGACGGACCAGACGGACATGGGTGTCCTTATGGTCGTACTCCAGCGTTTCCAGTTTTTGATCCAGCATGAAACGGTAGAGCTCCCGGATTTGGGACAGGACCTGCCCCGCGTGGCGGGTCGCGGCCGGAGTCGCCTTGGAGCGAGCCATCAGAGCATCAGCGCGGACGGGGTCCCCGCTCACGGTGCCTGAATCCGTGCCCCCCTCGTTCGCCGTCGCGGGGCTTGCCCCCCCCCGGACCCGAGCCTCGAGAGTCGATCTCGGAGCCCGGATGCGTGATCGCCTTGCGCGACAACCGCATCTTGCCCGAAGGGTCTATCTCGATGAGCTTGACCTCCACCTCGTCTCCCATGCGCAGCACGTCCTCCACGCGGTTGACCCGCTTGATGTCGAGCTGGGAGATGTGGAGCAGCCCCTCATGGCCGGGGAGAATTTCCACGAAGGCCCCGAACTCCTTGATCGAGACGACGCGCCCCTTGTAGGTGGTGCCCACTTCGGGGATGACGCTCAACGCCTCCACTTCGGCCTTGGCGCGGTCGACGCCCGCGGCGTCGGTCCCGGCGATGAACACGCTGCCGTCGTCCTCCACATCGACCTCCACGCCGTACTCCTCGATGATGCGGCGGATGTTCTTGCCGCCCGGCCCGATGAGGGCGCCGATCTTGTCGATGGGGATCATCAGCCGCAGCAGGCGAGGCGCCTGCGGGGATAGCTCGGGTCTCGGGTTGGCGATCGCCGCGTCCATGCGGTCGAGGATGTGCAGGCGCCCTTCCCGGGCCTGCGCGAGCGCCGCCTTCAGGATGTCCACCGAGAGCCCCTCTATTTTCATGTCGAGCTGAAACCCGGTTATCCCGTTGCGGGTTCCGGCCACCTTGAAGTCCATGTCGCCCAGATGATCCTCGAACCCGTTGATGTCGGAAAGGATCGCGTGGCGGCTTCCCTCCAGGATGAGGCCCATCGCGATCCCCGCGCAGGCTCCCTTCATGGGGACGCCGGCGTCGAAGAGGGCCAGCGAGCCTCCGCAGACGGAGGCCATGGAGGAAGAGCCGTTCGATTCGAGGATGTCCGAGACGATCCGGATCGTATAGGCGAATTCCTCCTCATTGGGAAGGAGCGGATACAGGGCGCGCTTGGCCAAGGCCCCGTGCCCGATCTCCCGGCGGCCGGGCCCCCGTTCCGGCCGGACCTCTCCGACCGAAAAGCCGGGGAAGTTGTAATGAAGAAGGAACCGTTCCTTGTATTCCCCTTCCAATTCGTCCATGATCTGCATGTCTCCGGGAGTCCCCAGAGTGACGGCTACGAGAGCCTGGGTCGAGCCCCGGGTGAACAAGGCCGATCCGTGCAGGCGCGGCAGCGCGGGTGCCTGCACCGTGATGGTCCTTATCTCGTTCCATTTCCGGCCGTCCTGACGGACCTTGTCGGAAAGGCACATCTCGCGGCTTTCCCGGTACAGGATGTCCTCGGTCCAGTGGGAAACCCACGACTCCGCTCCCGCGAAGCTCGGATCCGCCTTCCCGCGCTCGACGATTCCCGCCTTGAGGCCGTCCTTGAGGGCCCGCATCGCCTCGTCCAGATCCCATTTGGGAAGGGCGCGGCGGAGTATTTTCTTGATTTCGGGGGTCGCCTTGTCGGCGACGAATTGTTTCGCGGCCTCCGGCTGAGCGGGCGGCTGGATCGATCGCTTGACGATCTTGCGGCCGCCCTGCTGCGCCTCCGCGACGAGCTTCAACTGGAGGGCGCAGAGCTTGTTGATCTCCCGTTGCGCCGCTTCGAGAGCCTCCACCATGACGTCTTCGCCGACCTCGTTGCCCCCGCCTTCCACCATCAGGATGGCGTCCTTCTTGCCGGCAACGACGAGCTCGAGCTCCAAGGTCTCCCGCTCCTCGAAGGTCGGGAAGAACACCAGTTGGCCGTTCAGGCGGCCGATGCGCACCGCCGCGACCGGGCCGCTCCACGGGACTTCCGACAGGAGCAGGGAGGTCGATCCTCCCAGAACCGCCAGCACGTCGGTGTCGTTCTTGCCGTCCACCGAGAGAACGAGGGTGTGCACCATCGTCTCGTAATTCCAGCCCTCCTGGAAGAGAGGGCGGATCGGGCGGTCCGTCAGGCGGGCCGAGAGGATTTCCTTTTCCCGAGGCCGTCCCTCCCGCTTGAAGAATCCTCCGGGGATCTTTCCCGCGGCGTAGGTGCGTTCCCTGTACTCCACCGTCAGTGGCGTGAAGTTGAGGTTCAGCTTGGGCTCCCTGGCGGCCGTCGTGGTCGTCAGGATGCAGGAGTCTTCCAGATGCACGGTCACCGCGCCCCCGGCTTGTTTGGCGACGGTGCCCGTCTGGATTGTAATCGTCTTGCCGCCCACGGTTTCCCGTAGGCAGATTTTCTGGAGATCGGGCATTTTATTTCCTTAGCTCGAGCTGCTTGATCAGCTTTTCGTACTCTTGCGGTTCTGTCCGCTTGAGGTAGGTGAGGAGGCGCTTTCGGGCCCCGACCATTTTGAGCAAACCGACCTGCGACGTATAGTCTTTTCGGTGGCTTTTGAGGTGTCCGGAGGCCAGGCGGATGCGCTCGGTCAGGAGCGCGACCTGCACGCCGGGGTGTCCGGTATCCTTGGCGTGCTTTTGATGCTTCGCGACAATTTCCAGCTTTTTCTCTCTTGTTATCATAGACGTATTATAAGACTTTCTCTCTTCTCAGGTCAAACGACTTTTAAATAGCCGTGATCCTCTGCCCGCTTGGAGCAGATTTCCCTATTTTTTTGTCAGGAAAAGTTGACATTTCTTTGGGAGGCCGGTGCCAGGCCAGCCAGTGCCGCGCATACCGACTATGGCCGGCCATAGTTCGCGACTGCTTATCGCAGGGTTTGGAATAAAAGCGTCAGCGCGGCGACGGCGGAGCGCTCGCGGATTTGGGCGCGGTCTCCGGAAAAAATAAATTTTTTGACTTGAGTCGCTCGCCCCGTGCGCGCCAGCCCCATGAACACCAGGCCGACGGGTTTTTGGGTAGTGCCCCCGCCGGGGCCGGCGATCCCGGTGATCGAGACGCCCATGTCCGCGCCGAATCGCCGGAGCGCGCCCTCCGCCATCGCCCTGGCGCAGGGTTTCGACACCGCGCCGCGAGTTTGAAGCATGCGTTCGGGCACGCCGAGCTGCGCGCATTTAACCGGGTTGGAATAGGCGACGATCCCTCCGAGATAGTAATCCGAGCTGCCCGCGACGGACGTCAGGCGCTCGGAAAGGAGCCCTCCGGTGCAGGATTCAGCCGTCGCGAGCTTTAAGCCCCGCCGCCTGAGCAGGGCGCCTACGGCCGATTCGAGGGTTTCGGCGTCGGCGCCGAAGACGTAAGGCCCCAAGCGCCCCAGAATTTCGCGCCGGATGCCGTCCAGCCGTCTTTGGGCGGACGCGAGCCCTTGTTTGATGCCGACCTTGCGCGCGGAAACGCTCACGTGGAAATCAACCCGGCCCAGAGAGGCCAGGATCGTGAATCGCGTATCCGAATCGCCCCTTGCGACCACGGGGCCCAACTTTTCGTCCGCCTCGGACTCCGTGATATCGCAGAGATGAAACACCGATTTCAGCGTGACGGTATTGCGCGCATAGGTGGACTTCAAAACGGGAAGGGCGCGAGAAAATACCGCCTTCATCTCCTTCGGAGGGCCCGGCAGCAGGATCACCATTTTGGACCCGAGCCGCAGCAGTTGTCCCGGCGCGGAGCCGTGGGCGTTGGCAAGAATCCGGGCGCCCTCCAGGACCTGCGCCTGCCGCTTGTTTTCCTCGGGGACGAGCCGAAAGTAGCGCCGGAGACGGGCATGGATTTTCGCGTAGAGTTCGCGGTCGTAGCGCAGTGGAACGCAGAGGGCCCGGGAGACCCCATCCCGCGTTACGTCGTCGAATGTGGGGCCCAGGCCGCCGCAGACGATGAGGACGTCGCTGCGCGCGTAGGCCTGGGCGACGCCTCCGGCGATTTCCTCCAGCGAGTCGCCGAGGATGGTTTCCCTCGAGATCGCGAGGCCGCTCCCCTCCAGGGCTTGCGCCAGCCAGGCGATATGCGTGTTGACTTTTCCGGAGAGGAGCTCGGTCCCGACGCAAAGAACTTCAATTCGACGGCGCATGGGTTCCCGCGGCTCCTGCGGCTACTGGTAGAAGCGCGTCGATTCGGACGGCGCCTGCGCGGCCTCTCCGGCTCGGACGGCGCCGAAACGGGCCTCGTACTTTTCGATGTTGTCCTTGATCGCCCAGAGAAGCCGCTTGGCGTGCGCGGGCGAGGTGATGATTCTTGAAAGCACCTTCGCCTTGGTGTTCTGCGGCTGCAGGAATATGAAATCCAGTATGAACTCGGTCTCCGAGTGGCTGATAAAGGCGAGGTTCGCGTACTGCCCCTTGGCGGTCGCTTCGTCGACGTCGATCTGAATGGAAGGTTCGTTCATGTACTCATCATATCAAATGTGGCGAAGCTGGGAAGGGTTGTTGCGATTTTCGAGAACGAACCGACCCATTTGAATTCGATGATGGCGTCCTTCCCGTAAGCCCTGATCGCCAGTAGTGGCGCATGATGGACAAGACACGCCCCAAGACACATTTTTTCTAACGTCAAAATATTTCGACATTAGAAAATCAGTCCACGGGAGGCATCCCCCCGACCCCGTTGATACGTCAGGGAACTTGAATCCCTCTATGGCATGAGGCCCCGCAAGTTCATGCAGAGAATTTAGGGGCCGCTGCCGGCACCCGGAAAATTTCGCCGCGAGGAAAAGTAGAATTTGCCAACTTTCCGGGATATTATGTATCATATGTCGAACGGGATCCCGCTCTGGTCTTCCCGCGACATAACACTGAATGCCATCGCATAATTCGGCGAAATCCCCCGGATTTCCGCTGGTGATCTCCGCGCCTTCCGGAACGGGCAAGTCGACCGTTTGTCGCAAGCTCTTGGAGCGCAACAAGTTCCTGCGCTGCTCCATCTCCTGCACGACGCGGCCGCCGCGGTTCGCAGAGCGCAACGGGCGGGATTATTTTTTCTTGGACTCCGAAGAGTTCAAGCGGAAAATCCATCGCCATGACTTCTTGGAGTGGGCGATCGTCCACGAAGCGTATTACGGCACGCCGAGGCAGCCGCTCGAAGCTCACATCGCTTCCGGTCATATCGTCATGCTCGCGATCGACGTGCAGGGGGCGATGTCGATTCGGCGCAAGAGGCCGGACACCGTGACCGTCTTCTTGATGCCCCCTTCGTGGGACTGCCTGGAGGAGCGTCTGCGCAGGCGCCGCCAGGACCCTCATGACGCCGTCGACCGCCGGCTGGCGCAAGCCCCCGTCGAAATGAATCACGCGAAATCGTTCGACTACGTGGTGGTCAACGACAGCCTCGATAAGGCGGTCCAACAGCTCGAGTCCATCATCGGCGCGGAAAAACTGCGGACGGGCCGGCAGAATCTGTCCGCGTACCATGTCGACAATGCCGTGATCAGGAGAAAATAAACTTATGCCTCGAGAGTCCAAGAAGAGCCAGGCATCGCGCGCGGCCGAGGGAAAGCCCAAGAGCGTCGAGCAGTTGGTGCTGGATCAAATGGTCGGAAAATACGACTTGGTTCCCCTCGCGTCGGTCTGGGCGCTCGAGTTGCGCCGCCGGGAAGAAAATCGGCATCTATCCCAGCCTGAAATCCTGGATCTGGCGCTCCGGGATATCCTAACGGGCCAGATCGCTCCGGAGGAGATCCGCAAGCGCGCCGATGAGATCACGGCGCAGACCTTCGCCGCGCTGCAGGCCGGCGGCAAGGCGGGCAAGGATGAAAAAGAGCGAAGATAACCGGGTCGTCATCGGGGTCAGCGGCTCCATCGCGGCCTACAAAGCCTGCGAGGTGTTGCGCGGCCTGTCGCAAGAGGGCGTCGAGACCCGGGTCGTCCTGACCCCCAACGCGAGCCGGTTCGTGACGCCCTTGACGATGGGGACGCTGAGCGGCAATCCCGTTTACCAGGACCCTTACGATCCCAATGTGTGGGAAATGGCGCACCTGTCGCTGGCGTCCTGGGCCCGACTCATCGTGATCGTGCCGGCGACCGCCGATCTGATCGCCCGCCTGGCGTGGGGCGGCGCCGGGGGCCTGCTGGAGGGCTTGGTCCTTGCGGCCCGGAGCCCGGTCGCCGTGTGCCCGGCCATGGACGCCGCAATGTGGGAGCACCCCGCCACCCGGGAGAACGTCGCCAAACTCTCGAAGTTCGGCTACCGGATTTGGGGCCCCGTCAAGGGTCCGTTGGCGAGCGGGAGAACGGGAATGGGCCGCCTGTTGGAGCCCGACGAGATCGTCTCCCGCGCGCTCGCGGCGCTGCGCCCCAAGAACCCCGCCGCGCGCAGGCCGTCCTCCGCTCGCGCGATCCCTGGCGACATAGCGGAGCCAGGGGCCGCGCGCGGGCAGGCTGCGCCTCTTGCTTCGGGGCGATGACCCGGCCGGCGCCGCCTCGTCCTTGGTCCGGCCGGCGGGTTCTTATAACCGCCGGGCCGACCCGGGAACATCTCGATCCCATCCGCTTCCTGACCAATCCGTCTACCGGTATCATGGGGTTCTCCCTGGCGCGCGCGGCGCGGGACCTGGGAGCCCAGGTGACGGTCGTGAGCGGCCCGACTTGCGTGGGCGCTTCCCGGGGGCTCAAGGTCGTCTGGGTCGTGACGGCGCGCGAAATGCATCGGGCGGTCCTGTCGCACTACCGCAAATCGGACGTCATCATTTCCGCCGCGGCCGTGGGCGATTGGCGTTTTGACCGCACTTCCTCAAAGAAAATCAAAAAGACCGGAAAGCCGTTGCGCCTGACGCTGCTGCCCAATCCGGACATCATCGCCGACGTCGCCCGCCGGCTGGGACGCCTGGGAGGCGCCGGAGGCCGGCGCGCGAATGGGAAGGGCTCGACGAAGCTCCTGGTGGGGTTCGCCCTAGAGACTTTCCGGCGCCTCGCCCACGCGCGAGAGAAGCTCAAGGGCAAGGGGCTCGACGTCATCGTCGCCAACGGGCCGCGCTCTCTGGGATTGGGACGCGCCCGGATTACCATCCTCGACCGATGGGGAGGCAACAGGGCGTATCCGTCCATGAAGAAGCACCGGGCCGCGGAGGAAATCCTGAATTACATCCAGGGGTTTTTTTGAAGCGGGTCGATTCGGAGCTTAAGGAGCTTTCCACGGGCCTGTTGGACAGGCTGGCGTCGACCGAGGAATGGGAAATTCCGCCTTTTCCGGCGTCCGCCGCCGCGGCCGCGGGGAAGGATGCACAAATTCTTCCTGCGGCGCTGCAGTTGGGGCGCCTCCAGGCCGAAGTGGAGGGTTGCCGCAAATGCCCGTTGGGGGAGCAGCGCCTGCGGGCGGTCTTCGGCGTCGGCTCCGCGCGGGCCCGGGTGATGTTCGTCGGGGAGGGGCCCGGGTTCCAGGAAGACCATGAGGGAGAACCGTTCGTGGGCAAGGCCGGGCAACTGCTGGACCGCATCCTGCAATCGATCGGCTTGTCCCGCCGGACGGTCTATATCGCCAACATCGTCAAATGCCACCCGATGACCGATCCGTCCAACCCGGAGCTTCGGGGCAACGACCGGCCGCCGACCCCGCAGGAAGCCGCGGCCTGCCTCCCGTATATCGAGGAGCAGATGCGCTTGATTTCCCCGCGCGTCGTCGTAACCCTGGGTTCGGTGGCGACGAAGATCCTCCTGGGCGAGGATGTCGGCATTACGAGGGTGCGGGGAGTTTGGAGGCAGTACCGGACCCGCTTGGACGAGCGGACCATCCAGCTGCTGCCGACGTACCATCCGGCGGCGCTGTTGCGCAACCCCGAGCTGAAGCGGGACGTTTGGACGGACATGAAAAACCTCAGGAAGGAACTGGAGAGCTTGGAATGAAGTCATTCAAAGAGCATCCGTCGGTTAGAGAACGCAAGGACGTTTTGGATCATATCGAGGATTTCATCGAGAACCAGGTCGAGCGCAACGTGCGCCGGGGGATCGACGAGATCGAGCGTTTCGTCAAGCAGGAGCTCCTGCGGCAGGGGAAGAAAAAGGACGAGCCCAGTTTGTTCTCCTACCTGGACGCCTTGAGGGAGGATTGGCAGGTGGCCGCGCTGGCTCCCAGCACCAAATTCGTGGTGGCGCGCGTCCTGAAAAAGATCGACTGGAAGACGACGCGCACGATCATCGAATACGGCTCCGCCTCGGGCGTCATCACCAAGCAGCTGCTGGCTCGCCTCCCGGCGGACGGCTGCCTCGTCGCGATCGAGACGAACGCCAAGTTCGTCTCGGCCCTGTCGCGCCACCAGGACCCCAGGCTGCGCGTGATCCACGGGAGCGTCCTGGAGCTCGATCGCCTGCTGGCTCCCTCCCAACCGCGTTCGGTGGACGCGATCGTCTCGGGAATCCCGTTCAGCTATCTCAAGCCCATGGACCGGCATCAGCTGCTCCACAAGACCGAGGAGCGCCTGCGGCCCGGAGGGCGTTTCATCGCCTATCAGGTGACGACTCACCTGATCCCTTTGATGAAATATCATTTCCGGGATGTCGACGTGCAGTTCGAGATACGCAATCTCCCCCCGCACTTCATCTTCACGGGTTATAAGTAAGCGAGACTCGCATTCTCGCTCCTGATCTATGTGGATCGCCGAGATCGCCCAGCCGGTCCCCCTCCACCGGGCGTTCGACTACGAGGTTCCCCCCGCGCTTTTGGAGCGCGCGCTGGTCGGGGCCCGAGTGCGCGCCCCCTTCGGTTCCAGGCATCTGATAGGCGTCCTTCTGTCGGTTAGAGAAGGCGAGCCCAAGCGGGCGCTCAAGTCCATGGAGTCCGTGCTGGACCCGGCGCCCGTGCTCTCGCTCGAAATGCTCGATTTGGCGCGGTGGATCTCGAAGCGCTACGCGGCGCCGATCGGGGAGTGCCTCAAGGCTCTTCTCCCGGCCTTCATCAAAACCCTGGCCGCGGCCGCCCCAGCGGTGGCCGCGCGCGCTCTGCCCGAACAATCTCGGGAACGGTCCCTCCCCGCTCCTTTCCAGCTCACCGCCGGCCAGGCCGAGGCGGTGGAGGCGCTGCGGGAACGTCTCGGGCGGGGCTCTTTCTCGGCGGCGCTCTTGTATGGAGTGCCCGCCTCGGGCAAGACCGAGGTGTACGCGCGCCTGATGCGGGAAGCGGTCGAGGGCGGGGGGCAGGTCCTGTATCTGCTCCCCGAGATATCGCTGACGAGGCCTTTCTTCGAGGAATTCTCAGCAAGGGCCGACTGCTCGGTGACGTTGTGGCACAGCCGGCTGAGGCTTACGGAGCGCCGCGCCACGTGGGAAGGGCTTCGCGCGGGGACGGTCCAGGCGGTGGTGGGAGCGCGCTCGGCGTGCCTTCTGCCGTTTCGGAACCTGCGGCTGATCGTGATGGACGAGGAGCAGGACGAATCCTATAAGCAGGAGGGCCAGCCTCCTTTCTATCATGCCCGGGAGATCGTCCTCGAGCGCGCCCGTCGCGTCGGGGCGCTGGCCGTTTTGGGGAGCGCCACGCCCAGCCTCGAGGCGGTCGCGGCGGCCCAGGCCGGCGCGGTCGAACTTCTGCGGCTGTCCGAAAGGGTCATTCATCCCCACGGCCCGCCGCGCGTGGATATCATCGATAAGCCGCGGGGCCGGGAGGGCTGTCTGTCCGAGGAGCTCGCCGAGAGGATCCGAGACCGCCTGGCCCGCCGCGAGCAGGTCATCTTGCTCGTCAACCGCCGGGGCTATTCCAATTTCGTGATCTGCCGCAAATGCGGCTGGGTGGCGCGCTGCCCGTCCTGCCAGATGGCCTTCATCCATCACGAGGCGGTCCCGACCGAGCCGACCTTGCGCTGCCACCACTGCGGGCGAAAGAAAGCGGTTCCCCCGGCATGCGGCGGCTGCGGCGCTCCCTCGCTCAGTTTCGCCGGCGTCGGGACGCAGAAGATCGTCGCGGAGCTCAAATCGAAGTCTCCCGAGGCACGGGTCCTGCGCATGGACCGGGACACGGTCGGCCGCAAGGACGAGGACTTTCGCCTTTATGAACGTTTCAAGTCGGGCCAGGCGGATATCCTGGTCGGAACGAAGCTCGTGGCGAAGGGGTTCCATTTCCCCGACGTCACATTGGTGGGAGTCGTGGACGCCGACACGATGCTCGATATGCCCGACTTCCGGGCGGCCGAGCGGACGGTCCAGCTTCTGCTGCAGGCGGCCGGCCGCTCGGGACGGGCCGACAAGCCCGGGGAGGTCCTCATCCAGACGTCCCGGCCCGATCACTACGCGCTCCAGGCGGCGGCTCGCGGGGACTACCTGCGCTACGCGCGTCGTGAGATTTCCCTGCGCCGGGAGCTGGGGTATCCCCCCGCCGCAGAGCTGGTCCGTTTGGTCCTTTCCGGTTTTTCCCAAGCGCAGGTCGCGCAAGCGGCCGACGCCGCGGCGTCCTTGTTGAGGCGGCGCTTGGGCTGCGATGAGCGCCCGGAGGGGACGGCGCAGCCTATTCCCGCCGGGCCTCCCAACGCGTCCGAGGCCGATATTTTGGGGCCGGCGCCCGCGGTGCATTCGAAGCTGCGCGGCCGCCACCGCTACCAGCTGCTCGTCAAGCTGGGCCGCGGCGGAAGACGTTTTGACGCCGAGTCGGCGCAGGCGCTGAGAGCGTCCCTGCCCTCTTCCATCCGGCTCCAGATCGACGTCGATCCTTACGATCTTTTTTAGGTAGAATGGAGGCCATGACCGAGAAAAACGCCGCGGCGCTGGGCCTCCTGACGCGCGGCTGCCTGGAGTGCCATACGATGGAGGATCTTCGGAGCAAGATCGCCTCCGGCAAGCCCCTGCGCGTCAAGCTGGGAGTCGATCCGACGTTTGCGGCGCTCCACCTGGGCCATACGGTGATCCTGAGCCGCCTGCGGGCCTTCCAGGACCAGGGCCACACCGCGGTGCTCATCATAGGCGATTTCACCGCGCGCATCGGCGACCCCTCGGGGCGCGACACGACGCGTCCTCCCCTCTCCCTGGAGGATATAAAGGCGAACGCCGCGACCTATCGGGACCAGGCTTTCAGGGTTCTCGACCCGGGCCGGACCGAGATTCGTTTCAACTCCGAGTGGTTGGAACCGTTCGTCCAGAAGGATCTCCTGTCCGTCTTGCGGCGCACCACGGTCGGACAGCTCATGCAGCGCGAGGACTTCTCGGCCCGCGCTCGCGCCGCGCTCCCCATCACCTTGCTGGAGATACTCTACCCGCTCTTCCAGGGCTACGAGTCGGTCGCGGTCCGCGCCGACGTCGAACTGGGCGGCAGCGACCAGTTGTTCAATCTCCTCATGGGGCGCGCTCTCCAGAAAGACTACGGGCAAGAGCCGCAAGTCGCCATGACCCTGCCGCTCTTGGTCGGCCTGGACGGAAGCAAGAAAATGTCGAAATCCTACGGGAATACGATCTCCCTGACCGAGGGGGCGCGGGAACTGTTCGGCAAGATCATGAGCCTCTCGGATGAGCTGATGCTGAGCTACTGCGAGCTTCTGACGCAGCGCGACATGGCTCAGGTCCGCAAGACCCATCCCCTGGAGGCGAAGAAGGCGCTGGCCGCCGAGCTGACGGCGCGCTTTCACGGCGGGCCGGCCGGCTCCGGCGAGCTTCAATTCTTCGAGGACACGTTCTCCAAAAACAAGCGACCCGAGAACATTCCCGAGAGAAAGATATCCGAAGAGGTATCTTCCTGGAGCCAACTGCTCGTCAAGCTGGAGTTGGTCGGCTCCCGCAAGGAGGCGCAGCGCCTCATCGCGCAGGGAGCCTTCAAGGTGGACGGGGAGGTCGTGCGCCGGGATCCTATCGCAGGATCGCTCGGGACGGGGGGCGGGCGGGCCATCGTGCTGCAGGTCGGAAGGCATAAATTTTGTAAAGTGACCGCGATGACGGCGAAGGAATCCTCCCGGTGAGACGCCGACTGGCCGTCGGCGCCGTATTATTTCTTGCCGCCTCGACGCAATGGGTTCTCCCGCCGTTTATCGCGTCGGCTCAAGAGGACGAGACCTCCGAGGAAGCTGTGCCGGATGCCCGGCTGACCGGTCTCGATGGCGAGGTGACGGTGTTCTACCACGACCAGGAGGGAGGGGGCGTCCCCGCGGAAAAGGACATGCCGCTGGAGGCCGGAGACCGCCTCCGAGTCGGCGAGGGAAGCCGCGCCGAGGTGACGATCGACGGGGAAAGCCTCCTCTCTTTGGGAGCCGGCTCGGATTTCCGCGTGCGCGCCCTGGAATCGGACAACTGGAACCTTTCCTTCCTGGCCGGTTCCCTGATTGCACGGATCAAGTCCATAGCCTCCTCCGGCGGGAGCGTGCGGATATGGACGCCGACCGCAGTGGCGTCGGTGCGCGGCACGGAATTGGGGATCGAGATCGATGAGGAAGGCGCCTCCCATGTGGGGGTCTTCGAGGAAGGGCAGGTCGCGGTCAGCGGCGTCGTGGACGCAGAGGCCTTGGAAAGGGGCCAGGTGGTTCTATCCCCCAATGAGGAAACCTCCATATTCAAGGATCGGCCGGAACCGCAGGCGGCGCGGCCGCTCGGCCGATTTTTGGCTCACCGCGCGCGCGCGCGGGCCATGCGGCCCCGCCTGGAAATTCTCAGGCGGCATTGGCGCCGCCTTGCCACCGAGAAACGGCGCGAGATTCGGCGCAGGACCTTCGAGCGGCGCCGGCGCCTCCTCCAAACGATCCAGCACAAGCGGCGCAAGCTGAAGGAGGACGTGAAGCGCTCTCGCCGCGAGCGCCGGGTCCGCGACGCCGGCCGCCGCAGGAGGCCGGGCCCATGAGGAGTCCTTCCTCGAGCGCGCCGCCCGAACCGGCGTCGCCGGATCAAGACGCGTCTTGCGCGCCCAGGACCTTATCGGACATCCCTGTCCGGCTCGAGTACGGCCCGGGCGATCTGGGGCGTTTCGAGCCTGCGGAAGCCTTGGGCGAGCCGGGGCATTATCCCTTCACGCGCGGGCTGAAGGCGTCGGGATATCGCAACCA
>JACQPI010000124.1 GCA_016207585.1 Elusimicrobiota bacterium
CCACGAGGTCGTCGATCTCCTGAGGTCTCCCTATTTTCGCGCCGAGCGCGCGCTGCCTCCGGGGCGGGCGCCTTCCTTTCGGGATCGTCTGCCCCGGGAGGCGGCGGAGCTGGGCGTGGCGGCCGGCTGGCGGGTGTGGGATTCGAAGCTCGACGCCGCCTCGCCCCCTTTGTCGCGGCTCTTGCGCGAAATGCGCGAAGACGCGCGACAATTCGAGACGGCTTCCCGGGGCTGGGCCGATTGGGCCGCCGCGACGAAAGAATTTTTGGAGAAATGGCTGAAGTTGCCCCGGGACGCGAGTCCCGCCGAGTCGGCGGCGTGGGAGCATCTGTCCGCGCAACTTCAGGCTCTTTCGGAGTTCGAAGCCTTGGGGCCAGCCTCCTGGGATTTTTTTCTGGATACCTTGGCCGAAAAGCTGGAAAACGCGACGCTGGCTCCGCCTCCCTCGCGCGGGGTCCGGGTCATGAGCGCCATGGACGCGCGCGGAGAGTCCTTTCGCATCCTGTTTCTTCTGGGGCTTCAGGAGGGGCTCTTCCCCCGCCAGGTGCGGGAAGATCCGCTCCTAAGAGACGAAGTCCGGTCGCGGCTGCGCCACCCGGGGGGCTACTGGATCGCACGCAAGGGGAGCGGCCATGAGGAGGAGCGGCTTTTGTTCACCTTGCTCGTGGGCTCGGCGCGTGAGCGGCTCTACGCCCTTTATTCCCGTTCCGATGAGGAGGGAAAAGCGCAGTCCCCGTCCGTCTATCTGCGCGAGCTCTGCCGCAGCGCCGGGCGGGAGATATCCGCCCGGCACCGCGGGCAAGGAAGTACTACCTCTTCCCGCGGCGCGGGATTGGATCTCTCCAGCGCCTGCGAGTCGGTGCCGCGCCCTCCGGCCGTGAAATGGAGCCGATGCCCGTCGCGGCTGATGACTTGCCGCGAGGCCGCGATCGAGCGGGGCCTGCGGGAGGAGGGGGTGGAAGCGCACGTTCTCCGCCTCAACGCATGGGAGCGCGGCGGCGTTCATGACGGAATTATCGGCCGGCCCGACGCCTTCTTGAAGCGATTGCAGGCCGAAGGATTGTCTCCGAGCGCCTTGGAGAGCTTCAGCACCTGCCCCTTCCAGTTCTTCTCGCAATATGTCTTGAATCTCGGATCGGCGGAGAAGGAGCCCGAGCGCGGAGCGCTCGCCCCCACCCTCCGCGGGGAGATCTACCATGCCGTGCTGGAGGGGTTCTATCGCCGCTTGCAGGAAACGGGCTTCTGGAACTCGAGTCCGCACCCATCTTGGGAAACAGCCTTGTCGCAAGCCATGGAATCCGTCTTCGAAGCGTATGCCGAAAAGGCGTCCAGCGTCTATCCGTTGGTGTGGGAAGCCCATCGTCTGGACATGCGCAGCCGCTTGGAGCGCTTCGTGCGGTGGGACATGGGACGCATCGAGTCGGAAGGTTTTATCCCGGCCTATTTCGAAACCGAGCTCCGGGCTCCGGCGCGACTCTCCGGAAAACCGGAGGAGCTTCCAGGGCTGATCCTGCGCGGCCGCGTCGATCGCATCGACCTGGACGCCGGCGGGCGGCGCTACCGTATCGTCGATTACAAGACGAGCTGGCGCCGTTACGGCTCTCAAAATTTGGCGCATCTGATCCGAGGGATGCGCGCGCAGCAGCTTCCTATATACGCGGAGTTGTCGAGGGCCTTGCTGCCGGAGTCGGCGTTGGATCGGCTCTGCTGCTATATCATCGAGCAATCCCAGCCGGCGGAGTCGGAGCCCGTTCGGGAATACGGCGGGAGCGATTGGGAGCAGGACCGTCCACGGGTGCTTCGCGGCATCGCCGACCTCGTGTCCGACATCGCGCGCGGCTGGTTCCCCATCGTCGCCGATCCGGGCGAATTCGGGCATTGCCGGTGGTGTTCGTTCGCCGGCGTATGCCGGAAAAGCCACGGGCCCAGCCGTCGAAGGGCCGAGGAAGAATATGCGGCCTCTTCGCTGTCGCGGCTGCACCGTCAGCCATGAACTTGGTTGCCGATGGGGACCTGGCGGATAGGCGCCGGGCCGGCCTTTGCCTCGATCGCAACGTGGTGGTGGAGGCCGGGGCGGGAACGGGGAAGACGACTTTGCTGACGGACCGCGCTTTATTTTTGGTTTTGGGCGCCGGGGTTCCGATCACCAAGGTGGTGGCCCTGACATTCACGCAAAAAGCGGCGTGCGAGATCCGCGCGCGGCTCGGGGACCGTCTTTACGAGGTCGTCGAGGATGCGAATGCCCCGGATGCGACGGGCCGGCGGGTGAGCCTTCTGGAGGAGCTGAGGCTGGAATTCAAAGTTGATGCCCCCCTGGCGGTCGAGAGGGCCCGGCGGGCCTTGGAAGACCTGGACAAGGCGATGATCGGGACATTGCACAGCTTCGCGGCTTGGATTTTACGCTCCTATCCCCTGGAGGCCGGCGTGGCTCCCGATTTCCAGGTAGACGAAGGAGAGCGTTTCGAGGATCTTTTCGCGGTCGAATGGGCGAAATGGCTGGACGGCGAATTGTCGGAGCATTCTCTTCGGCGGGACCTCTGGCTTCAAGTCCTCCAGGTCGTCCCACTAGCGGAGCTGGAGGACCTGGCCGAGGAGCTGTGCGGGGCCCGCGTGGACCTCGACCTTCTCGAAGAGGCTCCCGCCGAAGCCTCGGCGTGGCTTCGGGAGACCGTGGAGCTCCTGGAGGCGGAGCCCCGAAAGCAGCCGCCGGCCCGCGGCAATATCCTGGCTCAGATCGAAGAAGTCCGCAGACGGCTCGGCGCCTTACTCGTCGAGCCCGCCGACCAATCTTTTCCCGGGCCGCTTCCGGCCGCCTCCTGGCCGAAAGGATGGAGCACCGAGAACCGGGACCGCTACCGCATGGCCCTGCGGGTGGCTCGACGCAGCTCGCGCGAAGGGGGTTGCCTGATCCGGGCCTGCGTGCACTTGCTGCGCCCGTTCGTTCTCGACTTTCGCAGGTCCTATGCGTATCGCGGCTTCATCTCTTTCGACGGGCTTCTGGTCCAGGCGCGCCGCCTGGTCCGAGACCATGCGCGGGTCCGCGAGGAACTCAAGAAGGGGATTCGCGCGTTTCTGGTCGATGAGTTCCAGGACACCGATCCCTTGCAAGGGGAGTTGGTGTTTTATCTTTCGGAAAAACCCGGGGCTGCGGCGCGCGATTGGGAGAAGACCCTCTTGGAGCCCGGAAAGCTGTTCATCGTGGGAGACCCCAAACAATCGATCTATCGGTTTCGAGGGGCCGATCTCGCCGCGTACGAGAGGTTCACCCGCCATTTGCTGCAGGCGTCCGGGCAGGCGCTGCGGTGCCGGTTGGAGCGGAATTTCCGCTCGCGTCCCGAAATCCTTTCCGCGGTCAACGCGGTATTCGGCCGCCTCATGGAATATAGAAGCGACTGCCAACCCCCTTACTCGCCCATAGAGCCGGCCGCCGGATCGGCCGGCTCGCAGTCGCCGGCGGTCGAATGGATCCAGTTGGAGGGGTCCGCGGGTCCCGATTCGGAGGATCTTTCGGCGGAGGCTCTTAAGAGGGCCGAGGCGGAGTGGATCGCTTCCTGGATCGAGCGGCACTGCTCCCGCCCCCGTCGACCGATGTCGCCGGGGACAGGGCGAGAGGAGAACGACTGCGCCCGCCTCAAGACTCATCGTTTCAAGGACATCGCGATCCTCATGCGCACCACGACCCCTTTGGAGGAGTATTTGGACGTCTTCAAGAGGAGGGGCGTGCCGTATATCGTGGAGGCCGAGAAGTATTTCTATGCGACCCAGGAGGTCCAGGACTTCCTGAATCTGCTCGTGGCCTTGGACGATCCCGAGAACCGGCGAGCCCTGGCGGGGCTGCTACGCTCTCCCTTGGCGGGCGTCTCGGACGCGACGTTGTATCGCCTCTCGGTTTCGAACGCCTTGGATTACCGGGTCGCCCCGCCGGCGAAAGCCGGCGGAGGGGATTGCGCCGAATTGGACCGCGTCGCGCGGTTCTACCGCTCGCTGCGAGCGTTGAGGCCGCAGGTCGGGCGCGTGGCGCTGGCGGAGCTCATCGAGCGCATGATGGAGACCACGCGGATCCTGGAGATACTTCCGGCCGCCTACCACGGCCAGCAGACGCTCTCCAATCTGTTGAAATTCAGGCGAATGGCCGCAGAGGCGGCCGATCGGCGCGGGATGTCCCTGCGCGAGTTCATCCGGCGCGTATCTCGGGCGATTTCCGATTTCAGGGAAGAGGGCGAGAGTCCGTTGGCGGATGAGCACTTGGACGCGGTCCGGATCCTGACGATCCACAAATCGAAGGGGCTCGAGTTCCCCGTCGTCATTGTGGCGAACCTATCGGGACGGGTGCAGGGTTCCGGACGGGACCGTTTCCTGAGCTTCGACTGGGGAAGTTCGGCGGCGGGCGTGCATTTGAAGAACGTCTCGGGAGTGACGGCTTCCTATTTGGAGCTTCGGGAGAAACAGAGGGAGGAGTACGAGCGCGTCCGGCTTTTTTACGTCGCGTGCACGCGGGCCAAGGAGCGGCTCATCCTTCTGGGGTCGGGGCGGGGCGGCGTCGGAACATTCTCGGATCTCCTGAACCAGGCGACGGCGGACGGCCCGGAGGCCATGGGCATCGCGGTCCGCTCCCTGAAGGCGGAAGCGACGACGCGGGGGGCTCGCGGCGACGCGGGCCTGCCGGCGCGCGACGACCCAGTCGAGCTTTCCGAGCTGTCCCGGATTTGGGAAAATCGGGACGCGCTTCGCCGCCGGCTGGCCGGACAGGACAGGTTCCTCCGCCCTTCCGCCTTCAAGGACGCGGTTCCCTGGGAGCCGGAGGAACCCCGTGGAACCGAGCGGCCTCAGGTGCCGGGCGGGAGATACCAGACGCACGATAGCGCGACTGCTCTCGATGAGAACGGCGACGCGTGGATCGGGAGGATGTGCCATAAGGTGCTGGAGCGATGGGATTTCCAAAAACCGGGAGATCTGGACGGCGCGGTCGAAGCGGCGCGGGCCTCGTTCGCGTGGGAATTCCCCGGAGGGTTGGCAGGCCCTGTCTTGGCGGGCACAAGGCGCATTCTAAAGAGCTTTCTCGGCTCGCAGGCGGCCCGGGAGCTGGCGCACGCCCGGATCCTCGGCCGAGAGATGCCGTTCACGTACGGCCTCGATGGCCAGATCGTCCATGGC
>JACQPI010000129.1 GCA_016207585.1 Elusimicrobiota bacterium
GAAAAGATAGTCCACGAGAGCGTCCAGCTCCTCTTCGTCCATGAGGTTTTTCCAAGAATTCATCCAGAGCTGGGGCTGGATGCCGTCGGGATCCTTGGCGCCCGGGATGCGGCCCTCCCGGACGACGGTCTTGACCTCTTCCTCGGTGAAACCCTCGGCGACGCGGTTCAGCGGCGGGATCGGGTCTATTTGGGCGTTGGGATTCGGGATGCCTCCTTTCCCGGCGGGACCGTGACAGACGGCGCAACCGTAGCGCGCATAGACCTGCCGGCCTCTCTGGATGTTGTTTTTGGCGAGAGTCGGGACCTTGCGGTCCAGGAGCAGGTTCTGCCACACCGAGAACGACTTGGCGCCGTCGCGATCCCCGGCGGAGCCGTCCCAGACGGCGAAGGCCACGGGCACGATCGTGTTGTTTTTAAAAGCCGCGCCGCCTTGGACGGCCAGGGACCTCTTGAGAACGACGGTCCAGTAACCCTCGGACCAGGCGCCATTGCCTTCCACGGCCTGCGATGGACGGCGGCCGAGCGTGCCGAACCCTTCCGCGACGAGGTCCTCCGGTCTGTCCGGGTACCGGACCGTCTTCTCGATCGCGTCGGGCCTATGATAGTCGGCGTAGGCCTGCGGGAATCGGTCGGGTTCCTGCATGGCGGCGCTCCAGCGCCAGATGTTGACCGGTTGGCCCTGGGCGCCCATGAAAGGCGGCGGCAATTGGCCGGCATTCAGGGGAAATTGGACGGCGGCGGCGTCAACGAACTGGTCCGACAGCTCGAATTTCGAATCCTTCTTGGGGTCGGCCCACCGGAGGCGAAAATAGATATCCGTTTGCGTGCGCAAACTTTGGACCTCCACGGAAATTACCGAACCCCCGCCTCCCGGCGCCAGCAGTTTCTGCGGCGCCAGCCGCACGGCGACCGGCGCGACCTGCGACCAGGCCGGATCGCCGGGCTCCAGCGAAAGAGGCTTCGTTTGTTGCGAGACGACGCTGACGTCCCAGGCATGGGAGCTTGGGGCCAACAGGCCGCAGAATAAAAATATCGCGTATCGCAATGCCTTGTTCACGACGCACCTCCAAAGATCAGCGCGGTCTTGGCCAGTCGCATGTAGAATTCGGGAGGGGAGCAGGTTTTGAGTTTCTTGAGAAAGCCCTCCAACGCCGGGGTGAGGATTTCTCCGAAGAACTTTAGGACGGCTTCCTTCGCGATTTGTTCGCGTTCCTCCCAGCCCTTCGTTTCGGCGTACGATCGCTTGATTTCCAGATACGCCGAGAATTCCAGCATTGCCGGCAGATGGTCCAACCGGCGGTCCACCTCGACGCCGAAAGCCTTGTAGAATCCGCCGATGTCCGCCAGGCGTTTTGATTGTTCGAAGGGATTGGGGCTCAGGTGGTGGGCGAGGTCGAGCGGGCAGCAGCCAGAAGATCCGAAGAGACGGAAATAATCGCCTTCGAGCTGTTCCGGCGAGATGTCCCGGAAGCTTTTGTTCAGCGCGGCGAGATCGGGCCGCGGCAGGACGCGGGCCTCTTGGGCCTGGGTCAGCAACGCGCAAAAGCGTTTCCGCCAAGCCGCGTCGGGGTACGTGAAGCCGGCCGACAGGAGGCGCAGGGCGAGAGCTCTTGCCGGGATGTTCAACGGCGCGGTGGCTTGAATCATGGAATCCTCACGTGACGCTTTGTCGGAAGACGCCGTGCTTCTCGTCTTTATAGACGCGAAAGACGACCGGTTCCTTGACCGGCACGCGGACCAGTTCCGCATCGTTTTGGAACGCAGCGGCCTCGCCCTTGGCCACCTCGAAGCGGTCTACCCAGTGTTCGGTGGAGCCGAAAAGGCTCAGAAGACCGATTATTTTCTCCTGCCGCGCCTTGTAGATTTCGACCGCCTGTTTGACCCCGGGACCGAACATCTGGGTCAGGTAGGTCGTGTCCACGTGGATGGGGGGAATGTAATAGACGTTGGGGGAGGTGCCCAGTTGCGGCAGGAGCGGGAGGGCCACTTTTTTGACGTGGACCAGGAAGTCCAGCGGGTTATCCTCCCGGGCCTTGTCCGGGGGATTGATGAAACCGACCATGCGTATCTTGCCGATGCAGGTCTGCACGCAGCGCGGCGCGATGCCCTTTTCGATGAGAGGGTAGCACGCGATGCACTTCTCGGATCGGCCCGTGTTGGGGTTGAACATCGGCTTCTTGTAGGGGCAGGCCGCGACGCATTTCTGATAGCCCCGGCATCGCGACTGGTCGATGAGGACGATGCCGTCATCCTTCCTTTTGTAGATGGCCTTGCGGGGGCAGGCGGCCAAACAGGCCGGATAGGCGCAATGGTTGCAAATGCGCGCGAGGTAGAACATCCAACGGTCGTGCGGCAGGCCGAAGCTGTCGTTGCCCTTGATCGGCGCGTTCACCTCGTCCTCGCCGAGATTGGGATGGGACCAGTCCTCGGGTTCCGGAGTGAACCCCAGGACTTCCTCGCCCGGAGGGTTCCCCTCGAAGATCGTGCGGCCGGCGTACGTGTCCCCGTCCCACGTCTGGCGTTTCAGTTTCTCAAGGATCTTCACGTCCCATGCCAGCGGGTAGAAACCGAAGGGCTTGGACTCGACGTTGTTCCAGAACATGTGCTCCTGGCCCTCGCCGGAGGTCCAGGTGGTCTTGCAGGCCACCGTGCAGGTCTGGCAGGCGATGCATTTGTTGGTGTCGAAGACCCAGGCGATCTGCCGCTGGGGAGGGCTCGCTTTGAATTTATAGTCCATCTCGCGATTGAGCTGCCAGTTGTCTACCTTGGCCATGCGCGCCTCCTATGACTCGCCGTCGGATGTCTCACGCCACGAACCCGCCCTTGAGATACGTCTTCATCCCGTCGTTCAGGTAGGTGGGGCGGTAGCCCAGAGAGGCCGGTCGCCACAGGGCCATTTCCCGGCCTCCGTCCTCGGCCTTGGATATCTTCACGAAAGACTCCTTGGGCGCTCCCACGGTGCAGTGGATGTCCGCGGCGAAGCCCTTTCCGATGGTCTGCCCGAAGTAGTCCTTGCGCGCCAGCGAGTCCGTCATGCAGGTGGGCCGCAGCCAGGCCCGGGTCGCGGACTGATGGCTCCCGTAGCGGAACATCGCCTGGTAGCCCGTGCGCGGATTGCGTGCCAGCTTATCGGGCCTGTTTTCGTGCCCCTCGACCGAGCCGTAGGTCGCGACGTACATGTGAAACCACGAGCGGGCGATGCCCCTCGGGATGCCCCAGTAGTAGCGGGCGCGCAACATGGCGCGGTGCACGCGGTAGTCCTCGGGCTTCGATTGCCAGCCCCGGAAGGGGCGGTCTTGCGGATCGGCGTCCACGTACACGTAGTCGCCGTCCTTGATGCCGAGCTCCCGGGCGTCTTCGGGGTTGATGTCGACATAGCCTTCTCCGACCCAGGGCATGCGCTTGTCCCGGCGGTGAAAGTCGCCGAACGGGCCGAACCAGACCGAAATGAGGTCGACGTCCACCGGCGTGGTGTGGGCCCCGTGGCGGAACTTGGGCGTGATGTAAACCAGCGACATTCCGATCTTCTTGCCGGGATGCGACGTCCTGGTGACGTCCGCCGGCGAAAGGACGACGTTGCGCACCTGGCGCGTTTCGGTCGAGAGGTCGTCGCGCGAGACGCCGTAATCCTCGGGCGGCCTGGGCCGGATGAGATCCTTGGCCCCGCAGACGATCGTGTTGGGTTCGTAGGGCGTGCCGTCCACCGGCTCGCGGTGCACCGGGAGGTTCTCGCCGTACTCAAGGAACTCGTCCTCATCCCTATATATTTCGATGCGGCCTGATTTTGTGTAGTGAGGCTGGCCTTCGTTGGACTGTTCCCAACCCATGATCTTCGGATAGGTTCGGGTCATGAGCAGGGCCGGGATGCCTTTCTTGGCGTTCTCGTGCACTTTTTCGATGTCGTATCCCTTAAGAGGGGAGGAGCTGTCCACGATGCGTTGCAGGTACACCTCGACCTTCTCTTCGTGGACCCACTTCCAGTAGTCGACGAAGCGGCTCTCCCCGCTGAGCGCCGCCAGGGCCTTGCCCACGCCGGCCAGCACCTCGATGTCGCCCTTGGAATCATGCAGGCGCTTCAAGGGAGTGCGGGGGAACATTTGGAAAAACGGGTTGGTGACGGCCGCGGTCATGTCCGGGAACTTGGTCTCGGCCCAGGAATCGACCGGAAAGACCACGTCGGCGTATTCGCAAGAGGCGGTCCACCACCATTCGCTGACGATGACCGCCTCGATCTTGGGCAGGGTATTCATGACGACGTCGTGATGCCACTTCAGGTTGCCCAGGATGGAGTTCCCGTTGGAGAACCACATGAACTTGGTCGGGGAGGGCATATGGGTCTTGCCGGTGAACACTTTATTTCCTACGCGGAAGGGACGGTCGCCGTAGTTGATGTAGTGGGCCGACTCGTTCCTGAAATAGGGCTTGTACTGCGCGTGGTCCTCC
>JACQPI010000130.1 GCA_016207585.1 Elusimicrobiota bacterium
GGACGACGGGGATGTCGTCGATGATGAGGTCCTTGGCCAGGGCCGCGCCCGAGACGATGTTGCCGGAAACGGAATCGATGGCGTTGACGTCCGTCGACGCGACGATACGAAATACGTAGTTTCCATCCGGGATGATGGATTGTTTCAGGTCCCGCCCGTCCCAAAACTCGCTCACCTCGGTCCGGGCGGGCCGCACCCCCACGAAGCGCTGGACCAGGGACAGGCTCTCGATGGGCGTCGGGTTTCCGCTCGAATCGAAAGTCGTTCCCGGCTTATAGACCTTCAACGAGACCTTCATCGTTTCCGACACTTGGTAGAACACGGTCGCGGAGGCCGGATCGCCCAAGAGCGGCCTCACCGCCACGTCGTAGATGCGCAGCGGGTCGACCGCGATCGTCTGCTGGACCGTCGCGCCCGAGGAGAGCGTGGAGGCCAGGTCCTGCGCGATGACCTGGACCGTGTAGAAGCCGGAGGGGACGAAGCTTCCCTGGTTGTCGCGTCCGTCCCAAAAATCGCCGTTGAGGACGCTCGCCTCCCGGACCTGGCCGGAGATGAGCGTCCGGACGACGCTCGGCGCTGCGGCGGTATTGAGGACCTGGACGGTGACGGAAGACTGCCGCGTCACAGTATAGTCGATCTCATAAGGAGGCAGCGTGATCGTCTGGCTCGAGTTCGAGAGCGCCGGGACGGTCGGCTTGACGATGAAGAGCTGGAAGGCGATCGCCCCCCGGGCCACCGTCAGGGTGCCGTAGACCTGGTCGGCCGCGAAATACCTCGGGGTCGTCGTCGACTGGGCCGTCAGGGTGAAGACGTAGGAGCCGTCGGACATGAAGAGGCCGTTGGTGTTGCGCCCGTCCCACGTCTCCGTGATCTTGAGCCGCCCCGGCCGCATGCCGCTGACCGTGATGATCGGCCCGACCGCCTGCCCCGTGGGCGACAAGGTCTGCGCGCAGACTCCGGGCGCAAGGGAACCGCAGGGCGGCCAAGTCGTCCCCGGAACGATCTGCGTGCCCGGATTGTAGATGTTCCACGCGACGTTCATCGCCTGGGACAACTGGTAGCTCAGCGTCACGACGTCGGTCGTTCCGGTCAAGAGCGGCGTATTGGCCACGTCCGTGATGCGGAAGAGGTTCACGGGAAACTGGGCGGTCGTGGTGGATATCTTATTAGGGAAGAACTGGTCCTGGGCCGTCAGTTGCGCCAGATAGGTCCCGGAAGAGATGAAGCCGCCGTCGTCCCCGAATCCGTTCCATGTCTCCTGGATCAGGGCTCCCCCGGAGCGGACCTGGCGGTCTATAAGGTTGCGCTTGAGGACGGTCCCGCCCGCATCGAATATCTTGACCGATACGATCGCGTCGCGGGAGAGCGAGTAGCTGAAAACGAAGGGGTTGAGGGCCGCGACCGCCGGGTTCGAGCCGATCAGGGTGCTAGACGGCGTGATCTGGCTGATCCCAGGCAAGCCCCGCGCGACCGTCAGGAAACCGCTCTTGGCGACGGTCGTCCATATCCGCTTGTCCGAGGCGCTGCCGTTGAAGGCGAAGCCGTTCTGGGACGGCAGCATGGCGTAGAGCACGAAGACGTAGTCGCCGTCGGGCTGCACGAGCCCCGAGCCGTCGCGCCCGTCCCAGAAGCTCACGACCGGCGTGCGGAAGTTCTTCTGCTCCACCACGCGCCGCAGGGGAGCGAGGGGCGACCCGGCGCCGCAGCTTCCCGATCTTGGGTCGAAATTCTTGGGAGGATTGGGCTCCGCCTGGTCCGGGATGGCGGTGTTGAGATTATTCAGGCCGTTGCAGAACTGAGTCCCGGGAGGATAGATATCCAAGAACACCGTGGCCGGCTCGGTCACCGTATAGGTAAGTATCGCCAGGGAGGTGGACAGTCCCAAAAGCGGCTGGACCAGGATGTCGGTGATCTGGAGAGGATCGAGCACGATCTGGCGGGTGACCGCGGCGCTCAGGTCCGTCCCGTACTGGTCGTGTATGACGGACTGCAGGCTGACGAGGTAGTTGCCCGGCGGCATCAGGTCCCCGTTGTTGGCGCGGCCGTTCCAGGCGTCTCCGTTCTGAAGCGTGCCGTCCGGGATTCCCTCCCCCACCCGCACGCTGCCCGGCACGAGGTTGCGCACGACGTTGGGCGGAAGGTTCGAGTCGGTGATCGTCAGGTACATCGTCGCGTCCTTGGAAAGCCGGTACGTGATGTTATAAGGCTCCGCCGCGACGCCCGTGATCGTGCCCACGACCGTCGCGGAGGTCCGCACGACGTGGACGTTCGAGACCTCGACCGTGAGCGGCTCGGCGGCGACTATGTTGTCGTTATGGTCCTTGGTCGTTCCAGGAGTGTCCGGGTAGGCCTTCGTATTGGTGATGTTGATGTTCCCGCTCGCGCCGGTCTGGTTCGTTGCGACGGTGCCCCGGAAGCCGTACTGGCCGTTGGATTTCCCGAACTCTCCTAATATATTGATCTCCCCGTTCCACATGGCGCAGAAGCCGCAGTTGGGGCCGCGCCCTTGCCCGGTGCAGGAAGCCGTCAAAGGAAGCGTATCGGCGGAATTTGCCGGAACTACCCCGGGAGAACTGATTGAAAACGTCCGCAGGGGCGGCGCCGACTGGGCGTCCATTGGATTGACTCCGGGAGCATATTTAAAAACCTCGAAAGAAATCGAATCGAGGGCGAACGACGTGGATGGGTTATCCGCTGAACCTCCTGTATTGGAATATCCAACACGCGAACATAGGAAGACCCTGCTGTTGCAAACATTGGTAAATGTAGAGCCGGAGGGAATGAGCGCTCCTGCATCGCAGGTGGCCGGAAACTGATCGAACTCTATATGGGGATTATTCGAAATGACCCCTTGGGCTGGAGTCGTGGAGGCGGGGGGCCCGTCGCACCAAAATTGGCCCACGCTGCCGGCCAGGGAAATGGGTCCGGTGCAAAACGCGGCGTTGGCCACCCATAAAC
>JACQPI010000122.1 GCA_016207585.1 Elusimicrobiota bacterium
ACCTTTGCGTGGTCGGGACGGGTTACGTGGGGCTCGTCACCGGAGCCTGCCTCGCCGAGTGCGGCCACCGGGTCGCGTGCGTCGATTCCGACAGGAAAAAGCTCGCGGCCCTGAAGGCCGGCAAGATCCCGATCCACGAGCCCGGCTTATTGGAGATCGTCGCCAAACACCGCAAATCCGGGATGCTCGTTTTTACGAACACCATCGCCTCGGGCATGCGCTCCAAGGGCCGCCGGGCCCAGGTGGTCTTCATCGCGGTGGGGACCCCGCCGCGGCCCGACGGCTCCGCGGACCTGACCGGGGTCGAGGCGGTCGCCCAGGAAATCGCGAGGAACCTGACCGACTACACCGTCATCGTGGACAAATCCACCGTCCCGGTCGAGACGGGAGAGCGCGTCTACAAGACGATCCAGCGCTTCAACAAGTCCAACGTCGCCTTCGATGTCGCCTCCAACCCCGAGTTCCTCAGCGAGGGCAGCGCGGTGCGCGACTTTCTCAAGCCGGACCGCATCGTCCTGGGAGTCCCCACCAAACGGGCGGAGGAGGTCCTCCGCGCGGTGTACGAGCCGATCCGGGGAACGATCCTGGCGACCGACGTCAAGAGCGCCGAGCTCATCAAGCACGCCTCGAACTCGTTTCTGGCGGCCAAGATTTCCTTCATCAACGCGATCAGCAACCTGTGCGAGAAGGTCGGCGCCGACGTGACCCAGGTCGCCCAGGGGATGGGGCTCGACAAGCGCATCGGCGTCTCCTTCCTGCGGGCCGGCATCGGCTTCGGGGGATTCTGCTTTCCCAAGGACCTCGAGGCCTTCTACTGGATCGCCAAGCAGAAGGGCTACGATTTCAACCTCCTCCAGGCGGTCAAGGAAATCAACGAACGCCAAAAAAACTGGATCATCGAAAAGATAGAGCAGGAGCTCTGGAACCTCCAGGACAAGCGAGTGCTGCTGCTCGGCCTTTCCTTCAAGCCCCACACCGACGACCTGCGCTTCGCCCCGAGCCTGGAGATCATCGAGAAGCTGCGGGCCGCCCATGTGCACGTGAGCGCCTACGATCCCGTCGCGATGCCGAAGGCGAGGAAGCTCTTGAAAGGAGTTCGGTTCGGGAAGAACGTCTACGAGCTGGCGAAGGGGGCGGACTGCCTGGCGCTCGCGACCGAATGGCCGGAGTTCAAGGACCTCGACTTCAAGAGGCTGCGCCGTCTCATGCGCTTCCCCTTCGTTCTGGACGGCCGCAACCTCTTCGACTCCGCGCAGCTGCGCGCCCTCGGATTCACCTACCGCGGCGTCGGGAGGCCCTAGCGCCATGAGGATTCTCATCACCGGCGGGGCCGGCTTCATCGGAAGCCACCTGTGCGAGCGGTTCCTGGACCAGGGCCACCGCGTCACCGCAATGGACAACCTGCTGACCGGGAGCCTCGCCAACATAGAGAGCCTGTTCAAGAACGACCGCTTCACGTTCATCAAGCAGGACGTCACCCAATTCATCCACGTCCCGGGGCGCCTCGACGCGGTGCTGCACTTCGCCAGCCCGGCCAGCCCCGTCGATTACGCCCACTACCCGATCCCGACCCTCAAGGTCGGGGCGCTCGGGACCCACAAGGCGCTGGGCCTGGCCAAGGACAAGGGAGCGACGTTCATGCTCGCCTCGACCTCCGAGGTGTACGGCGACCCCGAGGTCAACCCCCAGCCCGAATCCTACTGGGGCCACGTCAACCCGATCGGGCCACGGGGCGTTTACGACGAGGCCAAGCGCTTCGCGGAGGCGATGGCGATGGCCTACCACCGCTTTCACAAGATACAGGTGCGCATCCTGCGCATCTTCAACACCTACGGGGAGCGCATGCGCAAACAAGACGGCCGCGCGGTCCCCAATTTCATCACCCAGGCCCTGGCCGGCAAGCCGATCACGGTCTACGGCGACGGCAGCCAGACCCGCAGCCTCTGCTACATATCGGATTTGGTGGACGGCATCGACCGTCTGCTGCGCTCCGGCATCAATTCTCCCGTCAACGTGGGCAATCCCCAAGAGCTCACCATCCGCGAACTGGCCGAGACGATCCGCGGCCTGACCGGCTCCCGCTCCAAGATCATCTACAAGCCGCTGCCGGTGGACGACCCCAAGCAGCGGCGGCCGGACATCACCCTCGCCCGCAACAAGCTCCGCTGGAGCCCCAAGGTCGCGCTGCGCGACGGGCTCAAGCGGACGATCAAATACTTCCTGGAAACCCGGTAGTCGGCGTCGCGAGCAGATCCCCCTCCCCCGTTATTGTAAATTTAACAAGCAGCGGCTACCCTTCTCTCAGCGTGAGGTGATATTTCACCATGGAAAAAGAATATCTCGATCCCTCTTCCGTAAACGATGTCGACACCGCGCGGCTGGCATTGCGCTGGGCGCTCGACCGCATCCGCATCCTCCAGGACGAGGCGAACCGCGCCCGGCAGGAATCGAAGAGCTCCGCGGAAAGGATGCAAGGCCTGGCGAAGGAGATCGCGCAGAAGGACGAGGCCCTGCACCGCTGGCAGTCCACCATGAAACTCTGGGAGGAAAACTGGAAGGATCAGCGCACGCTCGAGGCCGAGATCAAGGAACGGCTCGAGAAGGAGCTCGTCGCCCAGGAAGACGCCCGAGGCAAGGAGGAACGCCGGCAACTGGAGCGCGAAATTTCCCTCCTGCAGCGCCAGTTGGCCGACAAGGAGACCGCGATCGGGAACCTCCGGCGCCAACAGATCGAGGCGGTCCAGCAGGCCAAAGCCGATAAGGAGAAAGATATCCAGGGGCTCCTGGAGCACCAGGAAACCGCGCTGGCGGAGGCGAAGGCCTCGCTCCTGGAGCGGCTGAAAATCCAGGAGGAAACCCTCGCGGCGCGGGAAAAGGAGCTGCACGAGGAGGAGCGGCTGCTCGCCCAGAAAATCAAGATCCGGGATTTGGAGCTCGAGCGCCAGCGCCGCCAATTCGAGGAGGACCTCCGCACGGAGCACCGGGAGGCTCTTGCGCGCGAGGACCAGAAATACCAGGACCTCCTGCGGGAGCGGTCCAATCAGATGGAAGCGGCATTGCGGCAGCGGGAGGCAGAGTTCCAGGATATCCGCCGCCGCCTCGAGGCGGACCATCAGAAACGCCTGGAGGAGGCCGAGGCCCTCATCCAGCACAGGACCGCCCAAAAGG
>JACQPI010000123.1 GCA_016207585.1 Elusimicrobiota bacterium
GCGCAATGGTATACGCCGCACTGCTGCTGTTATTGGGAGCGGGTCGGGCGAACGCCCAGGGATTTGGAGAGTTCGTCCTCCCGGAGAAGCTGCCCGACACAGCCTCCCTCTCCTCCGCGCTTTCCCAGCGGGGCAAGGAGAAATGTTTCGTTTGCGAGGCGCGCATCGTGGAGAGCACCCTCTCTGAAATGGAGAATGCGGTTTCCGCCTATGAGCAGGAAGGGCAGAACCTCTACCAGCAAATATCCAGCTGCGGTAATTACTATCTTGACAGCACATGTAAGAAATACAAAAAAGAGCTGGAATGGGTGAGCCGACAAGCGCAGGGTTTTCTTCAGGCGCTGGCGCCGCTTCGCGAGAATCTCGTTGAGCTCAAGAGCGAACTGCAACCCATCCTGGCGGAGGCGGAAAGAATGCCTGAAGGCACCGGAGAAGCCTGGACGAAGCTGTCCTCCATCCAGGCGCGGCTCAAACTCCTGGATGCTCCTTTCGATGGACTCAACACGCTCCTGAGCGAACTGGTGGACCAGTATAACCGGCTTGAGAAAAAAATGTCCGGAGCTCCGGGGGGGAGCTATAGCTATCAAGTGCGCGATCGCTTTATCGGCTCCTGGTATCCCGACTACTGGGACTGGTGGTACTGGTACTGCCGCGACTACTACTACAGGTGGTACTACTACCACTCTTGCGGCTGGGACTGCTATATCCCGTACTATTTCATTGCGGCGATTCCCCAAAATCCTCCGCGCGCCGTCCCGGAAATACCCTCGGCGGTCACGAATCCGCGCCATCCGCGCCTTCCGAGGCTGCCGGACGGCCCCATCCCCCGAATACCGGCCCGACCTGCCGATCTAAGAAGGGAAGCTCTCCCTTCCCGATCCCTCACGCCCCCCTCCTCGCCCGGGGCGGGCGCGGACCCAACCTCTTCGTCCCCCCCGCAGAGAACTCCCCGTTGGGAAAGGAATGTCTCCGGAAGATATGATCCGGTTTCACGGGATACTCCCGCCCGAAGCCAGGACCGTCGCTACGAGCCCCCCTTGGGCAGAACCGGAGGAGACGGGAGCGCCCCGCGCAGTGAACGCCTGGATAGGGGCGAAAGCATTCGACAACGAAACCCCTCCTCGTCCGGTTCGGGCGGCGACTCCCCGGGCTCCAGCGCAAGCTCCTCAAGCTCCAGGGACTACTCATCGGGCTCCAGCGGGAGCTCGTCGAGCTCCGGCGGCTACTCGTCGGACTCCAGCGGAAGCTCGTCGAGCTCCGGCGGCTACTCGTCGGACTCCAGCGGAAGCTCATCGAGTTCCAGCGGGAGTTCATCGAGCTCGAGCGGCAGTTCGTCCAGTTCCAGCCCCAGGGAGGCGCCCTCTCACGATCCGCCTTCCAGGCCGGACCCTCCCAGACGCCCTCGCTAAAGGAGGCAGAATATCTCCCGTCCTCCTAACAGCGTAACCAAGAAAATGGCGGCAAGCAGGGTCTTTGGGCCTACTTAGGTCGGACCTTGTCAGACCCCATGTCATACCCTCTCCAAAAAATGCTTATAATTGCTGGATTACAGGGTATGACACCAGGTCTGACCTAGGTATGACGTCGTGACGTACCCTGGCAAGCCCATGAACTCCCTTCAATCCCGAAGCTTAAGCGCCCTGCGCTGGGTCGCGCCGGGTACCTATGCTCTCATGCGCGCCCGCCTGCCCGAGCCATCGATCGCTTCCATGAAAGCCCAATCCCAAGCCGAGCCGATTCCGTCTCCGGAGGGACAAGCCAGAGGCCTCCTCTACTACGCCTGCATGTTCTATACCTTGGCGCTCTTCGCCTACAACGCGCTCGAATGCCTCACCGGCGGACGGACGGCGGTCCCGGAGTCGATGGGCCTCATCTACCTGGCCATCCTAGCCGCCTACGCGGGCGACAAGGAGATCGGCCTCTGGAGTTCCGGGGAAGGCGTCGCGCGGTCCCAGAAGAAGAAGGGGGAATGGTTCGTCTTCATCTGGGCCGCGTTCGCTTTCGTCGCGCTGGCCTTGAGCGGCCTCTCGGCGCGGTTCGCCGTGCCCCACCTACTGACGCAGATCACCCTCCAGGTCATCGGCATTTTCTTCGGCACTCAAGTCTCCAGGCGCCTGCGGCAGGCGAGGCAGGTGCAGGACGTCCTCGGCAAGCTGGAGGAAGAAGGCCTAGCCGACCGAATTTTCACGCTTCTCCAAGAACACCCCGGCTTGACTTCCGGGGAAATATCACGACGCCTCGGCGCCAGCCAGCGCCGCGTGCAGCGGATTTTGGCGAAGATGGTGCGGGAGGGCACGCTCGTAAGAGTCGCCGGGAATCCCAACGATCCGGAAACGAGCTATCGGCCGGCGTGACACTCCACCGTAAGCATTCGGTGAACCCACTGCGACTCGATGAGCAGCCGCGAACTATGGCCGGCCATAGTCGATATGCAGGGCGCAGGCCGACGACGAGTCCGGCAAACGGCACGGGTTGACCGAATGTTTACACTCCACCCATGAGCCCCGCCAGCGCATACCGCTATCCCGAAAGCTCCGTCTTCTATCGGAAGCTCAACCGAACCTTTCCCAAGATCGTCCGCGGCGAGGGCTGCTGGCTTTTCGACGACTCCGGAAAAAAGTACCTGGATGCCTGCGGGGGGGCCTTCGTCGCCAATCTCGGCCACGGCGCAGCCGAGATCGCGGACGCCGTCGCCGAACAGCTGCGGAAGGTGGCCTACGTCAACGGGACCGCCTTCACCCACGACGCGGCGGAAGAGCTGGCGGCGGAAGTGACCCGCCGCTGCCCCGGCCTCTTGAACAAGGCCTATTTCCTCTGCAGCGGCTCCGAGGCGGTCGAGGCGGCGCTCAAGCTCGCGCGCCAATACTGGGCCGAGATCGGCCGGCCCGCCAAGCGTAAAATCCTAGCGACGGCGCCCGGTTACCACGGCAACACGCTATTGGCCCTCTCGGCCTCGGCCCGCGGCCACACCAAGAAATATTTCGACGGCTGGCTCGTCGACGTGCCGACGATCCCGGCGCCCTATTCGTACCGGTGCCCATGCTCGCCGATAGCTCGCATGGACCGGGCGAGCGGAGAACGACCCGCGCCCGGCTCCTGTTCCGGCGACTGCCCCGCCTGCTCGGGCTCCGCGCTGGAAGAGGCGATCCTCAAAGAAGGCCCGGAGACCGTGGCCGCCTTCATCGTGGAGCCCATCGGCGGCTCCTCGACCGGGGCCTCGGTCCCGCGCAATGACTACCACAAGCGCATCCGGGAGATTTGCGACCGCCACTCGGTGCTTTTCATCGCCGACGAGGTGCTGACCGGCGCCGGGCGGACCGGCACCTGGCTCGCCCTGGGGCATTACGGCGTGGCGCCGGACATTGTAATCATGGGCAAGGGCTTGAGCGGCGGCTACGCGCCCCTCTCGGCCGTCGTGGCCCCGCGGCGCCTTCTCGACCCGATCGCCGAGGCCTCCGGGGCCCTGGCGCACGCCCAGACGTTCTCCCATACCCCCGCCATCTGCGCGGCCGGTCTGGCGGCGATCCGCGCCATGGACCGGCGCCAACTGATCCCGCGCGTCCAGAAAATGGGGGAACTGCTGCACCGCAAGCTCAAGACGCTGTTGGAGCTTCCCGGAGTCGGGGACGCGCGCGGCCTGGGGCTCCTGGCCGGGATCGAGCTGGTCCGCGACAAAACGACCCGCGAGCCCTTCCCGCGCTCCCTTAAAATCGCCGAGACGCTCGTGGAAACCGCGCAGGAGCTCGGCCTCGTGCTCTGGCCCAACATCGGCCACGCCGACGGGACGAACGGCGACCTCGTCATGGTCGCGCCGCCTTTTGTCATTTCGGAGGCGGAGATCGAGGAACTCGTTTCACGCCTACGCAAGTCTATCGAAATAACGATCCAGCCTACCGTCACCAACCACCCAAGAGCAGAACGGCAATAAAGTTGTAAAATGGCGGCATGACCACCGCGACGCCGTCCAAGCCGCTCAAGATCACCTACAGCTCGGGCCAGGCGGACCTGACCGAGTTCCACCGCGAGTTCGACGAGGCGCTGAAGAAAGTCCGCTCCGGCCTCGGCAAGCAATACCCGCTCTACATCGACGACAAGCCGGTCCGGTCGCCGCTGCCGCCGGTCACGGACACCTCCCCGATCGATGTCTCCGTAGTGCTCGGCGAATTCTCCTCCGCGACTCCGGAGCATGTCCAGGAGGCCGTCGAGGTCGCGCACCGGGCGCAGAAGGCCTGGGGCAAGACCCCCTGGACCGAGCGACTTAAGACCCTGCGCAAGGCGGCCGCCCTGATCCGGGAACGGCGCTACGAGATCGCGGCGGTGATGAGCCTGGAGGTCGGCAAGAGCCGTCTCGAGGCGATGGGCGACGCCGAGGAGTCGGCCGACCTCGTCGATTACTACTGCCGGCAGATGGAGGAGGCGCAGGGCTTTGTGCGGCCGATGGGACGCCTCTCGCCCAACGAAAGGACCGCGTCGGTGCTGCGCCCTTTCGGGGTCTTCGCCTGCGTGGCGCCTTTCAATTTTCCCATGGCCCTATCGACCGGCATGTCGGCCGGAGCGCTCATCTCCGGAAACGCGGTCGTCTACAAGCCCTCGCAGGAGACGCCCTGGACGGGGCTCTTGCTTTACGAATGCCTGCGGGACGCGGGCCTGCCCGCCGGGACCTTCAACTACGTCTCGGGGACCGGCTCCAACATGGGAGACTCCCTCTGGAGACATCCTCTCGTCGCCGGCATCGTCTTCACGGGCTCCAAGGAAGTCGGGATGCGGCTCTACCACGAATTCAGCCGAGACTGGCCCAAGCCGACGCTCCTCGAGATGGGCGGGAAAAACCCGGCGGTCGTGACGGAGTCGGCCGACCTGGAGATGGCGGCGGAGGGCGTCATGCGCTCGGCCTTCGGGCTCCAGGGCCAGAAATGCTCGGCCTGCTCGCGCGTGTACGTCGACAAGAAAGTCGCGGATGCCTTCATCGAAAAGCTCCTGGCGAAGACGCGGACGATTGTGATCGGCGACCCGAGCCAAAAGGACGTCTTCTTCGGGCCGGTCATCAACGCCAAGGCGGTCAAGACCTTCGAGGCCGCGGTCGCCGCGGCCAAGCAGGGCGGCCGCGTCCTGACCGGCGGGAACCGGCTGAGCGAACCGCCCTTCGCCAAGGGACACTACGTCGCCCCGACGATCGCGGAGCTGCCCCTGAACCACGAACTTTTCGGCGAGGAACTCTTCGTGCCGCTGTTATCGCTCGGCCGCGTGTCGGGCCTGGAGGAGGCCATCGCCGAGTCGAACAAGGCCGAGTACGGCCTGACGGCCGGGATATTCACCTCCAAAAAAGAAGAGATCGAAAAGTTCTTTCACGAGATCGAGTCGGGCGTCTGCTACGCCAACCGCAAGACGGGCGCGACGACCGGCGCGTGGCCCGGCGTGCAGTCCTTCTGCGGCTGGAAGGGCTCGGGCTCGACGGGCAAGGGCGGCTGCGGCCCCTACTACGTCGCCCAGTTCATGCGCGAGCAGAGCCGCACGGTGATGGAGTGACCGGCTACCCGCGCATCGTCGTCTCGCCGCCGGGTCCCAAGGCCAAGAAAATCATCGAGCTGGACCGGGAGTGGAGTTCTCCCTCCTATATCAAGGAGTACCCGCTCGCCATGGCGGGGGGAAAGGGAGCCATGGTGGCGGACGTCGACGGCAACCGCTACATAGACTGGATGGCCGGGATCGCGGTCTCCTGCACGGGCTATAATCACCCGAAAGTCGTAGCGGCGGTGCGGGAAGCGGCGGGCAAGTTCCTGCACATCTGCGGGACCGACTTTTTCTACGAGCCGATGGCGCGGCTGTGCGAGCGCCTGGCCAAGCTCGCGCCCGGCCCCCGCTCGCTGATAGCTCCCGGGGACCGGGCGAAAGGAGAACGCCCCACGCCCGGTCCCTCCAAGAAGCGGGTGTTCTTGACGAACTCGGGCACCGAGGCGGTCGAGGGGGCGGTCAAGCTGGCGCGCTACCACACCAAGCGCCCCTACCTCATCGCCTTCCAGGGCGCTTTTCACGGCCGCACCTACGCCTCCATCTCGCTGAGCGCCAGCAAGAACAAGTACCGCGCCGGCTTCGGCCCCTTGCTGCCGGGCGTCTTTCATCTACCTTATGATGACCCGTACCGCCGGCGGCCCGGGGAGGCGCTGGAGGCCGCGGAAAATTTCTTCCACTCGATGGTCTCGCCGGAAGAGGTGGCGGCCGTCGTCATGGAGCCGATCCTGGGCGAAGGGGGTTACGTCCTGCCGCGCCCCGAGTTCCTGCGCTACTGGCGCACGCTGTGCGACGAGCACGGCATCCTGCTGATTTTCGATGAGATCCAAAGCGGCATGGGCCGCACCGGCAAGTGGTGGGCCTGCGAGCACTTCGGCGCGGAGCCGGACGTGCTCCTCACCGCCAAGGGTCTGGGCTCGGGCATGCCCATCGGCGCCATCGTCGCCGGGGAGTCCGTCATGACCTGGCCGCGCGGCTCGCACGGCACGACCTTCGGCGGCAACCCCGTCTGCTGCGCCGCTGCCCTGGCGACGATCGATCTCGTGGAACAAGAACTGCTCACCAACGCCCGTATGATGGGAGGACGGCTGCTCAAGGGCCTGCGCCGCCTTCAAGACAAGCACGCGGCGATCGGCGACGTGCGGGGCCTGGGGCTCATGATCGGCATCGAGCTCGTCAAGGACCGCAAGACAAAGGAACCGCACCCGCGGCTGGCCCACGACCTCGAGCAACTCACTTTCACGAAAGGGCTTCTTCTTCTCTCCTGCGGCCGCTCGGCGATCCGCGTCGCGCCGCCCTTGGTCCTCAACGCCTATGACGTCGACACGGGCCTGGCGATCCTGGACCGGTGCCTTGCGGAACTGGGCGCCTGAAAACAATCTCCGAGTCGAGTTCGCGGTTTCGGCATCCTGATGCGACATCATGGGACCAAGAACCTATTTTCACGCCGGCCGAAAAACAAACCGGAGATAGGACCAAAGCCCCATGACAGATTCTCGGCGCGATTGCTAGTCTCCAGCATGGCCGTTTTTGACCGCGACCCGAGGAGAAAGCGCCGATGAAAACCAAGATCGTTCTTGCCCTGCTGTCCGGGCTGTGCCTTGCGAATTTCCAGGCGCGGGGGACCGAGCCCGCGGTGGAGGAGTTCCATGGAACGGGCCAATCCGCCGCGGTCGTCCGCGCGGGAGGCTCCTTGGAAATCGTCTATACCCACGAGGCCCTGAGAAGCCCCGTAAGGCTGCCCGGGGACGAAGCGGGGCTGGAATGCGTTTCCGGCTGCCGTTTGCCCGTCGACGGGACCCTCGTATCGTTCCGCAGCGCCGCCGGGCTGGAGCGCGTCAGGCAGCTGGCCGCAAGCAAGGCTTACGGGCGCGATCAGGGCCGCAGCCGGGCTCTCGCCGACAGAACCGCCGCGGTCGGGGCGGGGATCGGCCGCGCGACCCGGCTGGCCTCCGCCGGCCTGAGCTTCTCCGATCAGGAGCGGGGGGCCTCCGCCTCGGAAAACTCCGGAAAAGCCTCCGTCGAACCGAAGGCTTTCAATCCCGTCACGTTGAGCATCGCCGGTGGGTTCGGCGACGCGATCGACGTCATCGACAGAAACCCCGCCACGCTGCAGGTCGAGACTCTCAAAAAGACTCCAGGGAACGTTTCGGTGTATCTCCGCATCCCCGCGATCCCCAGGCGCGATCACGGCGTCGGCAGCGTGGGCCTCAGCTTCGGCCCCTCGGTGACGATCGTGAAAGGGGACCAGGACGACTGGGTGGAAGGCCCCAGCCATCTGCCATATCCCGGCAGCCTGGACTATGCAGCGACGAAGGCCAGCCGCACACAGGCCAGAAAGGGAGCCGTGCTTTGGGAACCCGCCCGGATCGACTGGACGACGCCCCAGGTCGGCAATTTCAGCGGCTATGTGGGGGCGGGCCTGGTCGTAGGACACAACGATCAAAGGCTGATCACCGACGACGTCACACGGAGCTGGGACGGTATTTGCGTTGAAAGGATCGTGGACGACGCCGGCGTGACGCTCGGATGCAACCGACGGGTATCCGTAAACGAGATATCCGTCGCCACGCACAGGGTTTACGACAACGCCGTGAATTGGTCTGGCATCGGCCACAGCGTCTTCGCCGGAGTCAGCGCCAGGCTCAGCCGCTTTGCGTCCCTGTTCGCGGAATGGGACCGGCTCTCCGCCGGCCAGAAAATCGACACGTTCAAGGTCGGAGTCAACATCACGGTTTGGCCGGTCAAGTGACTCCGCCGCCCCGACCAGCGGCAACCGATCAGCAGCTTTCTCCAACCACCCGTTTCTTTGTAAGATGGCCTCGTGAGCCCGTCGGCCGGCCGTCCCGTCCACGAAGTCAGGACCCATGGCCCCGCGGATCAGCCGTTCCGCTACCCGCTCCCGGAGCCGTTTACGGAGCCCGACTGGCGGCGTCTGCCCGGCTACAAGGACGTCTCACGCCGCGACTGGGAAAGCGCCCTCTGGCAGCGGCAGCACACCGTTAAAAATCTAAAAGAGTTGAAGGCCGTTTTCGGCGATCTGATCTCGGAAGACCTCCTCGCGTCCATCGAGCAGGACCAGAAGGAACGCGCCACGATGTCGATGCTGGTCCCGCCCCAGATGCTCAACACGATGGGCGAGCGCGACCTCTGGAGCGACCCGGTCCGGCGCTACATGCTCGTCGCCTTCAAGGACCGCCACCCCCAATGGCCGTCGCACCCCAAGGCGGCGCGCGACAGCCTCCATGAGGCGGACATGTGGGCCGTGGAAGGCCTGACCCACCGCTACCCGACCAAGGTCCTCGCGGAGCTCCTGTCGACCTGCCCGCAATACTGCGGCCACTGCACGCGCATGGACCTAGTCGGAAACGACGTCCCTCAGGTGATCAAGTACAAGTTCAACGCGCAGCCCAAATCGCGCTACGATCAAATACTCGAGTATTTGCGCAAGACGCCCTCGGTCCGGGACGTGGTCGTCTCGGGGGGGGACATCGCGAACCTCCCCATCGCCCACCTGGAGGATTTCGTCTCCGGCTTGATGGACATCCCCAACATCAAGGACATCCGCCTCGCCTCCAAGGCCCTCATGGCGCTGCCGCAGCATTTCCTCCAAGACGAGGTGCAGCAGGGACTCAAGCGCCTGGCGAAAAAGGCCCGCGCGCGGGAGGTGAGCCTCGCCCTGCATACCCACGTCAACCACGCGCGCCAGGTGACGCCGCTCGCGGCCAAGGCCGCGAGCTCGCTTCTGGAGATGGGCTTCAGGGACGTGCGCAACCAGGGGGTTTTGCTGCGCGGAATCAATACGACGCCCCAAGACCTGCTGAACCTATGCTTTCGCCTGCTCGACGACGCCAAGATCATGCCCTACTATTTTTACATGTGCGACATGATCCCCAGCTCGGAGCATTGGCGCCTGGCGATCTATGAGGCCCAGCAGCTCCAGCACGACATCATGGGATATCTGCCGGGTTTCGCCACGCCGCGGCTCGTCTGTGACGTGCCCTTCGTGGGCAAGCGTTGGGTGCATCAAATCGCGGCCTACGACCGCGAAAAGGGGATTTCCTACTGGACCAAGAACTACCGCACCTCAATCGAGGCCGCCGACCCGCAGGCTCTCGCCCGCCGCTATGAGTACTACGACCCGATCTACACGCTGCCGGAGGCCGGCCAGGCCTGGTGGCGCCGGGCATGAAACTTCAGGGGAAAGTGGCCGTCGTCACGGGAGCCGCCAAACGGGTCGGACGCGCCATCGCCGGGGCGCTCGCCCAGCGCGGGGCGCGGCTCGCCATCCATTATAACCGCTCGCGCCGGGAAGCTCAACGTTTGGCCGACGAGATCAAAACAACCTACGACCGGGAAGCCGTGCTCTTCAAGGCCGACCTCTCCAACGCCGGACAGGTCCGCAAGCTGGGGCAGGCCGTCTTGCGCCGTTTCGGGGACGTTCACGTGCTTGTCCACAGCGCCTCGGCCTACGAGCGGACCCCTTTCGAGAAGGCGGAAATCGAGGATTGGGACGCGCATTTGGAGACCAACTTGCGGGCTCCGTTCTTCCTTAGCCAGACGCTGGGGCCGGCCATGAAAAAAGCCGGAGAGGGGAAGATCATCCACCTCGCCGACTGGGCGGCCAAGCGTCCGTATATCGACTACATCCCCTATTGCGTCTCGAAGGCGGGGCTTTTGTGCCTCAACGCCGCCCTGGCCAAGGCCCTGGCCCCCGAGGTCCAGGTCAACGCCGTCCTGCCGGGGCCGGTCCTCTTGCCGGAAGGAACCTCGCCCAAGCTCCGCGAGGCCATCCGCCAAGCGACGCCCGTCAAGCGTTTGGGGAACCCGGAAGACGTCGTGCGCGCGGTCCTATTCTTGATCGAGGGCTCCGATTTCGTCACCGGCGCCGAGCTCGCCGTGGACGGAGGACGATTGATCGCATGAAACCTCGTCTGTCTTTTCCGGCAGGTCCCGCCGCCGGCGCGGCGTCGCCAAGCAGGCCATGAAGCATTCCGTCACCCGCCTTATCCGTTTCTGCTACGGCCATCGGCTGCTCCACTACCAGGGCAAGTGCCGCCACCTGCACGGCCACAACGGGCTCATCGAGATCACGATGCGCTCGAAAAAATTGGACGCCCTGGGGATGGTGATGGACTTCGATGCGATCAAATCGACGATCCAGCGCTGGGTGGATTCGGAACTCGACCACAAGCTGATCCTAAATGCGAAGGACCCGTTGATCCCGTTTCTGCGCAAGCAGGCCCAGCCGATATTTCTTCTGAAATCCAACCCTACCGCCGAGGCGATCGCGGAGTTGATCTACCGCTACGCGAAGTCGCAAAGGCTGCCGGTGAGCGGCGTAAAACTCTGGGAAACCGCCGACTCGTTCGCCGAGTATTCGCAGCGCTAGCGGCGGTTGTGCTCGATCTCGACGACGACCTCGCGGGTCCCCGGCATGACGGCCGGTTTCTTGTGGACCGCGACGCGCGCGCGCCGGATTCTCCCATCGAAGGCGAGAACCATTCCCGCGATGAGGACCGCCAAGCGCTCGGCCAGTTTGAACTCTCCCGTTTCGGCGAGGCGGCGCACCGCCGCCTCCAGCGCGGCGTAGTCGACCGTGTCGCGCACCGAGTCGCTGAGCGCCGCGCGAGAGAGATCGAGCCGCATCTCCACGTCCACGAGAACATCCTGGCGGACACGACGCTCCGAGGCGGGAACTCCCAAATAAACCCGGCAGCCTATCCCTTTCAAAAAGACACGACCCAGCCGCGAAACAAAGAAACCGCCCGCGCTGCTAGGCGGACGGTTTCTTCGCTTGGGCACGACTTTACTTTAAGTTCAGGTTCCAGTACGCAGTGGTTTCGATGATGCTTTCTCCAAAAGAGGCACTCGGATAAATGACCCGCGTGTCGTGACCCCACTCCGCAAGACCCTTGAGACGGTTGTCGGTATTGTCGAGGTGCGCCGCCTCCAAGAGGACGCCGTAAAACTCGGTTTTGATCGAGTTAAACTGCGTCACGATTTGCTCTCCCGGATTGATCCTTACCTGACCTCCGGCTGCTCCGCCGAGAAAAGGGAACTTTTTTACAAGCTTCTCATAGGCAACGTCTCCCCCCACTTGAATGGAGATGGCGCCCCGCTTCAGCCGGTAACCGGAGGTTTCTTTCTCGCCGAGGTAGGCGCCAAGGATAGCAAACAGCGCCCGAGCCTCCGCGATGCGCTGGTCTAGTTCAGCCTTGGAGTTCGACTGGGCCAAGACGCGTTCTACGTTACGCAATGCCCCCTTGGCTTGGACGAGGGATGCCGTTATATCTCCACGTTGTTCCGCGGATAGACTTTCATCCTTGAGGCGCTCTTCAAGAATGCTCACGATGGATTGCAACTTTGCTTTGGCCAGTTCGAGTTCCCCGGGATATGGGTCTGCGGCTTTACTAACCGATTCCTGAGGACCTGCCTCGGGCGCCGCGATTTCCAGGGCCGCGATTTCAGACAGCCCCATGTACCGGAACTCCGCCGCCGGAGCACCCGCCGCCAACAAGCACAGCACAAGCAACGAATATGCAGTTTCTTTCATAATCCACAAGCCTCCTTATGTAAGGCATGGCATGAGACGATGCAGCCATTGTCGCACTAAAGGCGGTTTTAGGAAAATAGGTCCTTGGGAGTTATGCCCTTTGTCTTTTAGTCCGAGCTGGGCTAGGACCTAGGGCCCAGGACGTGGCGCGACTCGCATTGTGCGCGCTCCCGGGCTTTTGTCGCGACCCGACAGCCATTTGTTATAATCGGACGCGTATTTTAGGATGCCCGCGTCACGCGCCCAGCATAGGAATAATTGGAATGAAGCTGAATTTGGGTTCGGGAGCCACGCCCCTGAAGGGCTACACGAACGTCGATAAGTACGCGAACTCCCCGGGCGTCGACGTCGTCCACGATCTCGACCGCACCCCCTGGCCTTTCGAACCGGACTCGGTCGACGAGATCGCCATGTCCCAATGCCTGGAACACCTCGAGGACTGCAACCGAGCCATGAAAGAAATTCACCGCATTCTCAAGCCCGGCGGCATCCTGAAGGTCGCCGTGCCCCATTTCACATGGCAGCTCGCGTTCACCGACCCCACCCATAAACATTTCTTCGCGTACAACACGTTCTTCTACTACGCCAGGACGCCGAGCTATTTCGACTTCGCGTTCTCCTCCTGCAAGGTCCGCCTGGTCTTCGGCAAGCGCCTTTCCGTATGGAACATCCTCCTGGAACCGATTTTCAACTTGTTCCCAAACGCCTACGAACAAAGCCCCTTGCGCATGTTCCCGGCCCTGCATGTGGAAGCGATATTGGCAAAATAACACCATCCCATTCAGGCCAGCACCGGATACGAGCAAGTGGACCCTGGGGGGCTGTGTTCCGTGGACTAATTTTCTAACGTTGAAATACTTTGACATTAGAAATAGTGTATTGTGGGGTATGTTTTCGGCGCGAGAGGGCGATTTGTTATAATCGGATTCGCTGAGTCGGCGCCGTTGCTTTGACCCATGGAAACGCGCAAGGTCGTCATCATAGGCTCCGGTCCGGCCGGCTACACCGCCGCGATCTACGCCGCCCGGGACTTCGTCACCGGAGCGAAACTGGCCGTCGGCGACGCCGGATAGGCATCTGCCTACGAATCTTCTCCGTACCCGACGCGACAATCTTATTGGTAGACAATATGAATCAACATGTACAGCAAACCATAAGTGCTCTTGGTCTGGTCAGACAAGGTCACGGGAATGTCAATTTGAAAAAACATAGCTCCTCTCAAATCCCCCACAACTTTTATGGACACCAAGGCCACCGGTTTCACGCTGTGCTTGATCTCAAATTTCTTATTATCGCTAGCCACCTCCAACAATAACCTGTCTTCACGGGGCCTAGGCTGCCCTTCGGGCGCAAGAGCGTGCCCAGATTAAGTGTGGGAGCGCGCTCGGCGACGGTCTCGCCCGATCTCGACGACCCCCTCGCGGGTCCTGGGCATGACGGCCGGCTTCCAGCAAGAAGGATGGATTATTTCAAGATTCCACGGACCTGCTTTTGAAGAAGCGGGATTTTGTGCCGGACGATATCCCATACAATCTCGATATCAACTCCAAAATATTCGTGAATGAGGATATCCCGCAACCCAGCTATTTTCCGCCATGGCACCGAGGGATGCTTCCTGCGGATCGCAGGAGGAACGTTTTTAGCCGCCTCTCCAATCACTTCTAAATTGCGGACCACGGCATCCAGGGTTTTCCCGTCGCTCCTGAATCGTTTGAGGGTAAAACCCGAGGTATAACGTCGAATGTTATTCGTTCCGGCTAAAATATCATCGAGATAAACCCTATAGTCCCTGGACATAAACCGAATGACTCAGGATTTCCGATCGAAGCCTGGGCTTGATGGCATCCGTCAGCACAAGATCCACGGGGCGATGGAAAAGATGTTCCAAATAATCTTTCAGCTCCATGTAGGAGTCAAACGATTTCTTCTCAAATTCGACCACAAAATCGATGTCGCTGGAGCGCGCGGGGCGCCCACGCGCGAAAGAGCCGAAGAGCCCCAAACGCCGGACCCCAAAACGCCGGATCTCTTTCCTGTTTTTTTGAATCGACTCCAAGATTTTCTCGCGGCTCATGGTCGCTGGGGGAGAATAGTATAGCAAAATGGCCGAGAACGCCGCGGGCGATCGATCGGCCCGGCCGATATTGCGGGGGTCATGTCTTCGGCGTGGGCGGGCGATTTGTTATAATCGGATTCGCTGAGTCGGCGCCGTTGCTTTGACCCATGGAAACGCGCAAGGTCGTCATCATAGGCTCCGGTCCGGCCGGCTACACCGCCGCGATCTACGC
>JACQPI010000127.1 GCA_016207585.1 Elusimicrobiota bacterium
CTCGGCGACGACCCGCCCCGCGCGCGCCAGGACGCAGCCGACCCAGGGGTTCGGGCTGACCTGCGCGCCGCCGCGGCGGGCCAAGGCCAGGGCGCGCCCCATGAATCGAATGTCCTGGGACGAGAGGGCGCTCATGCGGGAACCACCGCGGTCTTGAGAGGGGAGCGGTCCTGCATCTTTCGAAAATATTCCGGCACCTCTTCCAGGGCGATCTGCCCCTCGATGAGCAGGTCGGCGGGAACCCCGCTCTTCGATAAAAGTTCTACCGCCCGCCGGAAGTATTCCGGCGTGTGATGGAAGACCCCTCGAAGCGTCAATTGCTCGTAATGAACCCGGTGGGCGTCCACCTCGACCCGAGCGCCCGAGGCGCAGCCTCCGAACAGGCAGACGCGGCCGCCCTTGCGGGCCATCGATAGGGCGGTTTCCCAGGCGTCGGCCCGGCCGACCGCCTCGAAGACGCAGTCCGGCCCCACCCCTTCGGTCCATTTGCGCGAGGCCTTGCGTGGGTCCGTTTCGAGGATGCTCGCCGTTTCATCGGCGCCCGCCTTCCGGGCGAGTTCCAGGCGCCGCGGGCCTCGCCCCATGACCAGGACGCAGGCCCCGCGGGCCTTGAGGGCCGAAAGGAGGAGCAGGGACATGTTGCCGGCCCCCAAAATGGCGATCCGCTCGCCGCGCTCGACGCTCATGGCATCGACCGCGTGAAGGGCGCAGGCCAGAGGCTCCGCCAGGGCGGCGACCCTAAGGTCCATCCCGGCGTCCAGCGGATGGAGATTGTGCTTGACGATATGCGCCGGGACGAGGAGGTATTGCGCGTAGGCGCCGTTGAGGAGCTTGAGGTGATCGCACAGCGGCGTCTGAGCGCGCCGGCAGAAAAAACAGCGGTCGCAGGGCGCCGAATTCGCCGCGACGGCCCGCATGCCGGCCGTGAAGGCCTCCGCGCCCGCGCCGGACTCGACCACGGTGCCGGCCAGCTCGTGGCCGAAAGGCGATGGCGGATCTCCCAAGAGAACCTTATGCCCTTGGCGGTACGCCTTGAAGTCCGTCCCGCAGGTGAGCGCCGCGCCGATTTTGAGGAGGACCTCCCCGGGGCCCGGTCTCGGCACCGGGACGTCCATGAGGCGGATTTCTTTCGGGCCGAAGAAGATGACGGCTTTCATGATCGTTTAGACGGACCTCCCTTCAGCCTTTCTGGGGGAGGATGATCGCTTTCAGGATCTCGCGCCCGCGCACCTGGCGGATCGCCTCTTGGAATCGCTCGAAGGGGTAGGCGTTGGTCGTGTACGGGTCGGTCTTTATCTCGCCGGCCGCCAGCATCCGCAGGGCCTCGCGCAGATCCTCCAAAGCGGGGGAATAACTCGATAGGAGGGTGAGCTCGCGGTGGTAGACCGAGTTAAGATCGAGGGTCGCGCGGGATTCCGGATGGAAGCTCGCGAAGATGTTGACCTTGCCCCCGTCGCGGACCCAGCAGAGGCGCTGCGCGACGATGTCCGGCGCTCCGCTGGTCAGTATCAGGGCGTCCGCCCCGCGAAAATCGGTGAGCTTCATGACGAGGTCCTCGCCGTGCCCGTCCTTTCCGGTGTAGACGTGGTCGACTCCCGATTTCTGCGCGATGCGGACCCGCTGGGGGTCGAGGTCGAAACCGATCACCGTCACCTGCCGGCGCGACAGTATTTGCGCCGTCATGAGCCCGATCGATCCCAGCCCGATGACGACCGCCAGATCGCCGGCTTGCAGGTCCAGCCGCCGCGCGTTGCGCAGGGCGCAGGCGAGCGGCTCGGTCAGGCAGGCGGTTTTGAGGTCCAGCGATTCGGGGATCTTCAGCATCGCGTGCTCGACGTGATCCTTCGACGCCCGCACGAACTGGGAAAACCCGCCCGGGTCGAGATTGGTGCGCTTGAAGTGGCGGCACATGGAGGGGTTGCCCCGCAGGCAGTAATGGCACTTGAGGCAGGGGACATGGTGGGCCACGATGACGCGGTCCCCTTTCTTGAAGCCGCGCACGCGAGGCCCCGCTTGGGCGACGCGGCCGGCGACCTCGTGGCCCAGGGGGACCGGCGGCTGCAGGTGGCCGTTGAATATCTTGACGAGGTCGGTGCCGCAGAGGCCGCACGCCTCGACTTGGACCAGGACCTCCTCATCGGCGATGGCGGGAACGGGGATGTCTTTTAGGGAGACCGACTCGGGCCCTTCGTAGAGGATGGCTTTCATCATGGGACGGTTGTCACAGAACCAATGCGTCTATTTTAGCAAATCTTCGACGGGATCGGGGGAAAATTGAAATGGCTGCTGCGGCAAAAAAAGCCGGCGCAGCCTTTTGGGCTGCGCCGGAGTATTCGCGTCTGTTGGAGCGAGGGTTTAGTGTATCTTCGCCTCGCTGGACGACGTGTAGACCGCGTGGTTGCCGACTTGGTCCGCCACATCGTACTGGTATTTGTAGCAGGCCGGTCCGCTCACCGAGTCGCTGTACGGCGAGGTCGGGTCGGTCGCGATGGTGGCGAACGCGCCATAATTCTTGCACTTATTACCCTGCAAGGTGCCTTGGGAGCGCTGCAGGAGGCGCGTTCCGATGCCGGAGCCGCCGCCGTCCGAGCCCTCCGAGAAGCTCACGCTGATCGGCGAACTCGTGTTCCCGTTCGGATAGCTGATGGACCCTCCCGACGGCGCCTGCTTGTCGATGCGCACCAGGGCGCTTTTGACGCTTTCGGCGTTGTTTACATTATCAAACGAGCGGTAACGGACGTACTTCTGGCACACGCTTCCCACTCCGCAAGTGACGGAAACACTGGTCCCGCCGATATTGGGAGTGCAGCTATTGGTGGTATCCACGCAGTATTGGGTGAATGCCACTCCCGATCCTGTATCAGAGGGCGATAGGGTAACGGTCACGTCGTTCGCCTGCCAAGCGGCAGGCGCGTTGTCCGTGGTCGAGGGTGCCTGCGTGTCGCAGGTGCGCGATACCGCGCTGCCCGTGCCAGTTTCTCCCAGAGAGTTCGTGGCTCTAATGTTGAGCGTGAGGGATTGCGTGTCCGTGCAAGATACGCCAAAGGCGAAACAGAGGGTTCCGGATGAGACGACGACGCCCGGAGACCAACTGCTGCCATCCTCGGTGTGTTCGCAGCCGGTGATCGGCGTAGCGCTCGAGTTCGTGATGGTTGCGGACAGATCGAACGGGCTGTCAACGTGAGTGCTTGTCGCCTGGTTGGATGGGTTGACCGGTCCGATGACGGGTGTCACGGCAACCGCAGTCGCGGCGGACATCGCACCGATGGCCGCAGAGAGAACGCCCGTGCGGAATACGCTTCTGATGCTACGACAACTATCTTTTGTGGCTCGCATGTACAGTCTCCTTTTGGGATGGCCTGATTTATCCCGGTTTATTTTGCTCGGTATGGGCCGTGTTCGGAACATCCGTCCCATCGGAGCTCGGCCAGTTTATGAAATAATGGATTAGGAGACAAAACGAATTTTTTGCAGCATACAATTTATAATTTGTCCCTACCGATCGGCGGGCGGAGGATATCTTGATTTCCAGACCATCGCGTCTCTGAAGGCTACTCGCCCAGCAGTTCCGGCAGCCGAGGCAGGGCCTCGTGCGGGGGCGCGAAACTTTGGGCCCAAAGGGGTAAAAACATATAGGCCCATTGCTCCTCATGCCATGCCCTTTTGGCTCATGGAAGATATGGGGAATTTCCTTAAAATAGCGGGATCGTCAAGCATATATAGGTTAGGAGATGGGGTGAATATGAAAAAAATAGGGATTCTAATCGTTGGGCTTCTTTGCGCTTCCGTTTCCGTGATTTCCATCGTATCGGCGGCGGAGGCTCCCTACTATCGGCTGTGGCGCGGGGCGCGCCTGGAGAGCGTGCCGCAGGCGGTTTTTTTAGGGCAACTGAATGCTAAGTTCATCCCCGCGTTGCCTAACGTGATGGGGACTCTGGGGGTCGCGGTTGCTTATTTTCCCGCGCTTCCTCCGGCCGAGTCCGCCGGCAGGCCCGGGGTATTTGACGAGTACGCGCTCATCGCCTATAGATCCCGGAAACACTATGAGGAAGCTGCGAGAACTCCGCAGGGCGCGGAGTACGGGCGAAGCCATCAGGATCTTTTTGACATGACTAAATCCAAACGCAGCGGCGCGATCGCGTATAGCGGCGAGATCGTCACGGACGTTTCGTACGACGTGTCGGGGAAACGGATCGATTGGCAGGCGGGCCACGCCACGTTTTTTGTCGGCAGGAGAAACCCGAACCTCAGTCCCGAGGAGTTTTATAGGAAGCTCAAGGAGCATGTGGAGGCGGTGAGCCGGAGCTTCGGGCGTTTCGGCCTCGACGGCTACGTTTTTGTCGCGGACAATGAAACCGAGACGGCTTACCAGCACTGGCCCTCGGCCGAGGCGGCTAATAGTGCCTTTCAGTCTCCGGAAGGGCAGCAGATCGTTCGGGAGGCGGGGGGTATCTTGATTCCCGTCCAGTTTTCAGCGGCAAATCCATTTGACGGCAACCTCCAGCCTGGGCAGGTGGCCAATGTTCGATTTCCGGTAAAACCGTAGTCCAGGAAAGCCCTTCTGTCTTTTGCGATCTTCAGCCGGTAGCCCATCTTCTGGAACTATTCCGGGGCGTCACTCGTATATATGGGTAGCTCGCGTGTGCAAC
>JACQPI010000006.1 GCA_016207585.1 Elusimicrobiota bacterium
GCTACGCCTGCACCGAGACCCCCGAGCTCATGCCCCTGCCCATCACCCTCGCCCACAAGCTGACGCGGCGGCTGGCCGAGGCGCGCAAGAACAAGACGCTCCCCTATCTCGGCCCGGACGGGAAAAGCCAGGTGACGGTGGAGTACCTGGACGGGCGGCCCCTGCGCGCCGACACCGTCGTCATCTCCTCCCAGCATACCGAGGACATCCTGGACAAATCCGGGGACCGGATCACCGAGAAATCCCGCCAGGAGATCATCGACACGATCATCCGCCCGGTTCTGGGAAAGCGCCTCATCGACGACAAGACCAAGTTCCTCATCAACCCGACCGGCAAGTTCGTGGTCGGCGGCCCGGCCTCCGACACCGGGGTCACCGGCCGCAAGATCATCGTCGACACCTACGGCGGGCGCGCCCCGCACGGCGGCGGCGCCTTCTCCGGCAAGGACCCGACGAAGGTGGACCGCTCGGCCTGCTACATGGCCCGCTACATAGCCAAGAACGTGGTGGCGGCCGGCCTGGCCGAGGAGTGCACCATCCAGATCGCCTACGCGATCGGCGTGGCGGAGCCCGTCGGCCTCTACGTGGACACGCACGGCACGGGGCAAGCGGACGAGTCGAAGATCGAGGCTCAGGTGCGCAAGCACTTCCCCCTGACCCCGCGCGGCATCATCGCCGCCCTCAAGCTGCGCCGGCCCATCTACCGCGCCACCGCGGCCTATGGGCACTTCGGCCGAAACGAGCCGGGGTTCGAGTGGGAGAAGACGGACAAGATCGACGCCCTCGGCGAGCTGGCCGGCCGCGGCGGGCCCCAAAAGTCCCACCGGCGCGCCACCGAGCGGGTTCCGGCTTAACCCGGAAAGGAAAGAATTCAATGGCAAGAACCTTGATCGCGCCCAAATCGAAATACCCGGCCGCCCGCTCCATGAACGGCCATCGCCCGGCCTACGACGTCAAGCGGATCGCCTTGGCCGAGGCCGGCAAGCTCAAGATCGAGTGGGCCGAGCGCGAGATGCCGGTGCTGAGGCTGGTGCGCGAGCGCTTCGCCAAGGAAAAGCCGCTGACCGGCTTGAACATCGCGGCCTGCCTGCACGTGACGGCCGAGACCGCCAACCTTATGCTGACCTTGAAGGCCGGCGGGGCGAGGCTGGCGCTGTGCGCCTCCAACCCGCTCTCGACCCAGGACGACGTCGCGGCCTCCCTGGTGCGGGACTTCGGGATTTCGGTCTATGCCGTCAAGGGAGAAGACCGCAAGACGTACTACCGTCACATCGAGTTGACCCTGGCCTCCCGGCCGCACATCACGATGGACGACGGGGCCGACCTGGTGAGCCGGATACACAGCCGCTGGTCGCCCGCGTACGAGCAGGTGCTCGGCTCGACCGAGGAGACGACGACGGGCGTCATCCGGCTGCGCGCCATGGAAAAGGAAGGCGCCCTGCGCATCCCGGTCCTCGCGGTCAACGACGCGATGACGAAGCATTTTTTCGACAACCGCTACGGCACGGGCCAATCCACGATCGACGGCATCCTGCGCGCGACGAACCTGCTCTTGGCCGGCAAGACGCTGGTCGCGTGCGGCTACGGCTGGTGCGGACGCGGGCTGGCCGCCCGGGCGCGCGGCATGGGCGCGTGGGTCGTCGTGACGGAAGTCGACCCCCTGCGGGCCCTGGAAGCGGCGATGGACGGCTTCGAGGTGCTGCCGATGCGCGAGGCCGCCGGGAAGGGCGACGTTTTCGTGACGCTGACCGGCGACGTGGACGTCCTCGACGTCGAGCACTTCAAGGCGATGAAGGACGGGGCGATCGTCTGCAACTCGGGGCACTTCAACGCCGAGATCAACATCCCCGGCCTCAAGGGCCTTTCCAAGAAGGCGCGTTCCGTACGGCCCTTCGTGGAGGAGTACCAGCTTAAGAACGGCCGCCGGATTTTCCTGCTCGGCGAGGGCCGGCTCATCAACCTGGCGGCCGCTGAGGGCCATCCGGCCTCCGTCATGGACATGTCCTTCTGCAACCAGGCGCTGGGAGCGGAGTACCTCTCCAAGCACGCGCGCGAGCTCGAGAGCCGGGTCTACCCGATCCCCAAGCCGATCGACGACGAGATCGCGCGGCTCAAGCTCAAGGCGATGGGGATATCGATAGACGCCCTGACCCCCAAGCAGTCGAAGTACCTCAACTCCTGGCAGGAGGGCACCTAGGCCGGATCGTTGCGAAATACCGCTGGCAGGACCCGACTGTCGACGCCATGAATAAAACGGTCGCCAACGCGGAAGAGGCCATCCGGGACGTCGCCGATGGGGCGACGATCCTCATCGGCGGTTTCGGGCTGAGCGGCCTGCCGGAAAACCTGCTGGCGGCCCTCATCCGAAAAGGCGTGAAAGGCCTCACTCTCGTCTCCAACAACGCCGGGACCGACGGCCACGGCATCGGGCTGCTCCTCAAACAGGGGCAGGTCAAGAAGATACTCATGTCCTACGGCGGCGAGTGCAAGATATTCGAGGATCTCTGCCTCGCCGGCAAGCTCGACGTGGAGTGGAACCCGCAGGGGACCCTGGCCGAGCGCATGCGGGCCGGCGGCGCCGGAATCGGCGGTTTCTTCACCCCGACCGGCTACGGCACCGTCGTCGCGCAGGGAAAGGAGACGCGCCAAATCGACGGGCGCTGGTACGTCCTCGAGAGCCCCATCCGCGCCGACTTCGCCTTGGTCAAAGCCTTCCAGGGCGACCCGCAGGGGAATTTGGCCTACCGCAAGACCGCCCGCAACTTCAACCAGGTGATGGCCACGGCCGCGAAAACGACGATCGCGGAGGTGGAGCACCTGGTCGACGTCGGCGACTTAGACCCCGACCGCATCCACACCCCGGGCATCTACGTGCGCCGCATCTTCCAGGGCGCACGCTACGTCAAGCCGATCGAGAGGCGCACCGTCCGGCCCCATCCGGCGATCAACGTGTGACCCCATGGCCAACCTAGACGATACGGACAAGCGGGTCGCCATCGCCACGCGCGCCGCCAAGGAGCTGCGCAACGGCGATTACGTCAACCTCGGGATCGGGATCCCCACGCTGATACCGAACTACCTTCCCGAGAACGTCCGCGTCGTGCTGCACACCGAAAACGGGATGCTGGGCTACGGCCCCTACCCCTACGAGGGCGAGGAGGACCCCGACCTCATCAACGCCGGCAAGGAGACGGTGACGGAGCTGCCGGGCTGCTCCTATTTCGGCTCCCACGACTCCTTCGCGATGGTGCGCGGCGGCCACCTGGACGCCACCGTGCTGGGCGCCATGGAGGTCTCCGAGACGGGCGACCTCGCCAACTGGATGATCCCGGGCAAGAAGGTGCGCGGCATGGGCGGGGCCATGGACATGGTGGCGGGCACCAAGAAGGTCATCGTGGCCATGGAGCACGCGACCAAGGACAACGCGCCCAAAATAGTGAAATCGTGCGCCCTCCCCCTGACCGGCAAGGGCGTCGTCCACGTCATCGTGACCGAGTACGCCACCTTCGACGTCACCCCGAACGGGCTCGTTTTGCGCGACAAGGCGCCCGGCATCTCCATCGACGAGCTCAAGAAGATAACGGGACCCGACTTCCAGGTCCGCTAGCCCGGTGCCCGCCCTCCGCGCCCGCTCCCTCCTCGGCGTTTTTCTCTCGGCTGCCGCCGCCTATCCGATGCAAACGGCCCGTGCCCAAACGCTGGCAGATCTATTCCAAGGTAACGCGGCCTTTTCCAAGGAGGCGGAGGCGGTCGAGTCCTCTTTCGGCATGCACTTCATATCCCTGCCGCGGACGCAAGCCGGGCTGCGGGCCTACTACATCAAGAACTACGAGACGGCCTCCGGAGGAAAGTCCGCGGTCGGAGCGGCCGCATCGCCCGACGGCACCAACTTTTCGGACCAGGGCGTCGTGTTGGACGTGGGAAGCGATCCGGCCTCCTGGGACGGCCGTCTCGCGAGCTTTCCCGGCGTTTGGAAAGACGGCGAGACCTTCTATCTCGTCTACGAGGGCGCCGGCCTGGACCCCTCCTCGCCCGGCGATATCGGACTGGCCATATCCACCGACGGGATCCATTTCACGAAACATCCGGACAACCCCATCCTCCGCCACGGCTCCGGCTGGGAGTCGGTTAACGTGGGCACGCCATCGCTCTGGAAAGAAGGAACGACCTGGTACCTCTTCTACCACGGTTTCGACGGGGCACGGGTCCAAATCGGAGTCGCGGCCGGCTCGGACCTGACCCGGCTTGAAAAGCACCCGGGAAACCCCGTCCTGAAAACCGGCCCTCCCGAAGCCTGGGACGAGGGGACGGTCGGCAAGCGAAGCATCCTTAAGCAAGGCGGCGTCTACTACATGATGTTCGAGGGCAGCACCCGACCTCCGTACCGGCAAGCCCGCTGGAGCTCCGGGCTGGCCCGCTCGACGGACCTCCTGCATTGGGAAAAATTCCAGGACAACCCGGTCCTGCCGAGGACGGAGGGCGGCTTCGGTTTCGACGGTCCGGAACTGGTCTCTCTCGATGGAAAGATTTGGGCATACTTCCGGAGCCAAGGCAACGCCACCGAGCGAACGCGGCTCTCCGGGCGCCCTTCCGAAAATTGATCGTCCACGCCTTGTTTATTTGGGACCTTTAGTCCTATCGCGGAAGGCCCGAAGGGCTCAGGCGCCCGTTCTCCCCAAATTTTATACTTAGGACATGGGAGCCCGGCTGAAAACCTTCTGGGCGATAGGGAGGAAGTCCGGCAGGGTTGCGTGGATTGTCGGCGCGTTCTTGAGCGCCCAGCCCGCGACCGCTCAAGTTCCTGCGCAGCGGGAGCGTCTGGCCCTCACGCTGCTGACCTTCAACCTCTGCGCAACATGCGACAAAAGAGACGAGCGCTTGGACCTCATCGCTCGGGAGATCCAAAGGCTTGATCCAGATATTGTCGCGCTCCAGGAAGTCATGACCTGGCCTTGGAACTTTCTGAAGAAAATCAGGGAAACGATCCCTTACGAATACAGCTATTACAAAACCGCGCCCAAGGGAATCTCCGGCCTGGCGATCCTCAGCCGTTATCCCCTGACCCGGCAAAAGAATCACCCGTTGCCCGGCAAGACCGGATGGATATTGTCGCATGGACTATTGAACTCAACCGTGAATAGCCCCCTGGGTCCCATAGAAGTGTACACCACCCAGTTGATTCCGAATCATATGGAAAATCCGAAGCGCGACTCCCAGTGGGCGACCGTCGCCGAAAAAATAGGAGAGAATCCTTCCCTGAACCCGCAAATTTTAATGGGAGACCTCAATGCGAGAGAGGAAGGCCGCCTACAGCGATCCATCAAGGCAGATTGGATCGACACCTTTAGAACGGCGAATCCGGATGCCGCCGCGGAGCCCGGATATACGTGGGACCGAGAAAAAAACCGGAACATTTCCGCATCGGAATGGCCCGATTGGCCCTCGGTCCGGATAGACTATATCTACGTCATCGCCTCCAACGAAGGAGAAACCGACGTCAAGGTCCTGGAAAGCAGGCTCGTTCTGAAACAACCGGACCCGAAGGGAGCATTTCCTTCGGATCATTTCGGGGTCCTGAGCAAGATCGAAATCAGCCGCCCGGAGATAATCGCCCTGCTTCTATCCAGATTTTTTCGTCCACGCGGTTTCTAGAACATGAAGCCGAGCTGGGCGGCGGCGGCGAAGTTCGAGGGGATGTTCTCGCCGGACTTGATCTGGGTGCGGTCGGAGCTGACCGCGCCGCCCACGTCGAGCATGAAGTGCAGGAAGTTGAGTCCGAAGCCGAATGTGTAGGCGAGCTTGGAGCTCGAGTCGGCCAGGTTCTTCATGAGCCCAGCCCGCAGGGGGATGTTGATCCAGCTCCGGTTGAACACGTTCACCTCGGTCCCGAGGCCGAGCTGCCGGGAGTGGTAGCCCGGCACGGGCGTGTTGTTTTGGGTCAGGTCCAGATCCAGCGCGACGTTCCAAAAGTTGAGCGGCGTCACCGCCAGCCCCATCCGCGCCTGGCCGTCCTGAGGGTAGTTCGAGGAGTCGCCGTCCGCGGTCGCGGCGCCGGGCTGCTTAAAGCCGGGGCTGTTTATGTTTCTCCACACGAGCCCCGCGCGCGGCTTGAAGGGCAGTATCGGCAGCACCTCCCTCAAATGCCACAGGACCCCCAGGTCGACGCCGGGCGCGACGCTCGATGCGGTGTTGTCCCTGAACTTCTTTAATACGTTGGTGCTCCCGGAGCCGTTCTCCAGGACGTTGAAGCGCGTGTAGCCGACCCGGCCGAAGATGAGCTTTAAATTGCCCCCCGCGTAGAGGCCCGGCAGGAGCACGGGCCGGGCGTAGCCAAAGGCGACCTCCGTGAAGGAGCCCCCGCGCACCGTCAGGTTGGTCCCATTGTTCGTGTAGGGGTTGGCGCCGGAGGCCGCCGCGATCAGAGGATCGACAGCGCCTATGTTGTTGGAAATCTGCGCGGCCGCCTCGGCGATCTGCGCGGTGCTCGCACCGTTGCCGTTGGCAAAATTGACCAGGGCGTTGCCGATATTCGCCTCGGTGATACCCGCCGTGGTCAGCTCACCACCCATCAGGTTGTTCAGATTGGTAAACGCAGTCGCGTCGATCGCGCTGTTGATCGAGGCGGCCGAGGCGGCGTTCGTGGCGTCCCCCGGAGCGGCGGTATTGGCGGTAGCGAAGTTAACGCCGGAAAGCGAGCCCGAATTGTCCAGGCCTATATTCGTCGTATCAATAAACGGCGATGCGCCGACCGAGGTGAAATTGTTGACGGACATCGCGAAGCGTCCCGCCTTGAAGTTCGCCCCGCCCGCAATCTCGCCCAAGGCGCCCTTGCCGGGCTGGTTCATATTCTTGATCGTAGCGAGCCCCTGGTAAAAAGCGCCGACCTTGGTGGCGTCCATCGCGCCCGCCGTGCCGCTCGTCTGAGCGGCCTGGATCGCGTCGTACTGAGAGGCCAGGTCGCTCAGGGCATTGGCGTCTTTCAAGACGCCGCCCGTGAACTCGCCGCGCGCCCCGACCGGAATCTGGAGGCCCCACTTGGAGACCGCCGCCTCCTGCGCGAGACCGGCGGGGTTCCAATACTGCGCGATGCCGCCCTCCGCCATGGCGACGAAGGCGCCGCCCATCCCCATCGGCCGGGGGCCCAAAATCTTCCAGGTCTCGGCCCGCCCCAAGCCTAGCCCGGCCCACTGGGCCGACGCGAAAACGATGCCGATCCAAAGTCTGGACATTGTGAATTACCTTCCTTATTTAGGATGGACGCCGAACGCACAAAAGTCTAACAGGGGCCCCGTTTTTTGTCAATGCCCCCAAAACCCAGCCAACCGCTCCCCGCCGAAATGGAGGTCCAGTAACGCAGTTTTTCAGTTCTAAATTTTATTCGCTCTGGCATATACTTCAACGCCTCAATCTAAAGAAACGGAGAATGCGCGAACGCAAGCTAGGTTTTTTATTTTGTTTATGCCGCATAAGGATATCACTAAAATTTTCTCCAATATAATGCGGGAGTACCCCAGGGTACTCGTCCGGTGGCAAGCCTCTTACCAGCTTTTCCACAACCTCAATACCACGCGCACGGGCTAGCATAATTGGCTGATGGATATTAGACCCAGCAGGGAAAAGATCAGAATGAAGTACTATGACCCCGTCGGAAGAAGTTTCATTGATGGCATTTACTAGTTGCTTGTCTCTCGATGGCGAGGATTGTGCGTAAATTCCATATGTACTTAAGCCATTGGGACCAGCATCCAATATATATCCAGCATAATCACCATCCGGAATATAAGCCAAGAGTTTCCATGCCAATTGTCTAGCGGAGAGTATTGTCCTTTCACCGTTCGCAGCTTTAGCCATTTGCGATACAGCGTGCAATTCGACCTCGAGGTTAGCCGGCAAAACATATTTGAACGAATCAAGTTCGCGACATGTAGAGCGAAGTGAAGAATTATCTCCCAGATTCACCTTCTTTGCTAGGTCATTAATCTTCGATCTGACCATTCTAGCCATATCGGGAGAAGCATGAAAAAATGCCGTAGCTACTTCCGATTCCAATCGGTCAATTTGTTCCGCATACGTCGGGTCAATTGAGCGCATGCTTCCTAGGGCTTCCAGATCCCTAATCGCCTCATTTCCCAAGTGTTTAGTTAAAGTTCCTAGGACATCTCTATGGAATTCTGAGGCCGGATTCAGTTCGATAATCCCTGCGATATAAGGGAGCTGACTATTCTGCCTGAAGTCAAAATTCTTAAATCCCACATTTATTAACCTTTGAATACCGACAAACAGAGGAACAGACATAGCCGAATGAGAAACAGCTAGGCCGACGTCAACACTGATTCCGCCGCCCGCCAAAGCATGATAACAGCCAGCCCCAGGAATCATAAAAAACAGGACAGCAATGACAGTAAAAACTGCAATTTTTTTAAGCATATCTGATGAGTCGGGGTTCATAGTTAGTGTTTATCTTCTTCACATTCATGATAAGGCGAAACTGCCCTATTGCCCAGGGCCAAAAGGGTCAATAGAGAAGGCCCATTAGACCTACTGCCATTTACACATGTGCGCCAGGACACCGTGCCCACAGCAACATGATGTGCTGTCCAGCTCAAAATGAAACATTTAAATGCTCAGATCTGTTGACAATCTCTGCCTCCCGCGATAATTTGTAACGACTGGCGAAGTTGGGTTAATTCGTGCGCTCAGGAAGCGGTTGAAAATGCCTCAAAAAGCGCTGGCTCGACAAATAGGTTCCAGCCAGGCTATCGTCTCCAAAATAGAAACAGGGCGGGTGGACATGAGAATTTCGACGCTGGCGCGGATACTCGAAGCGCTGCGCTGTAAACTGCTCTTGCTCGCCAAAGCGACGCCGGAGTTCGACGAAGCCTGTGCAACAGACCCGGACGCGTCGCGTGCCTAGAAACCCTTCGTCAGTTCCGCGGGAGTTTGGGTGGAAACGCCGAAGATGAACTGTTGGCCCTCGTAGAAACGGTCGCGCAGCTCGAAATTTTCGAAAGCGACGCCGCCCGGGATGGGCTGCCGCGACTGCCAATAGGTGTATCGGGCGTTGACGCGGACGTGCAGGCCGTCGCGCAGCGCGCCCTTGGGTTGCTTCCAGTATTGAGTCACCTTGGCCCCGCCGTAAAACCATGCCTCGCTGTCGGGAAACGGATGGACGGCCGCAGGGTTTTCCTCGTCGTTCGTCACGGCCACGAAAACATCTCCCGGGGAATTAAAATGGAGCGCATAGACGGGGAAAAATGTGCTTCTCGCGAAGTCGACGCTTTTGTGGTCCGGGTATAGAGCCAGACTGCTGAGAGTCTGGTCCTTCAGCCACAACAACCTGGCCCGCCCCTTGTTGCCCATCGTGGCGCTCAGGATGCAGTAGTCCATCGCAGCGCTGTCGGGCTCCGCATGAATCGTGAAGGATATTTCGCCGGGGGCGTCGCTCTGCTGGGACAGGACCAGATAGGGGTGCGCGCCGTTGGCGAACTTTTCCACGCGAAGAAGCACCTCCAAGCGCTCGACGCCGTCCGAAAGCGCCCGAACATAGCCGTTTCGGCCTCCCGATCGGGACTCTTCGAATTTCGGAAGGGCCCAAAAAAGCTTTCCGGGCTTGCCGTCCAAGCGGCTCGGCTCCAGTTCGCTGAAACCCTTCTTCCGGCCGACCACCGGCTCTATGGCGATGAAGTTGACGAGGTCGTAAGCCCCATTCTGAAGGGTCGGATAGCCGATGCGGATGAGACCGCGCGGACCGCCCGGGTCGCCCCCCGTGACGCTTCCAGGGAATATCCCGAATCGAAGCCCCCCCTCGATTCCCCAAACCGGCTTATCCGTCTCGCGGAGCGGACCTACCCATTCCGCCGCGCGCCCCGGGCTCCGCAGGAATATGAACGACAAAGCAAGAGATAGAAAAACGGATTTGGACTGCCTAACCCGATGCCTGGTCATTGCCCCAAAACCGCGACCCAAGCCTTTGACCGCGGAAAAGGTGATCGCGAATGCCGGGTTCAGCGGACGCCCAAGGTGACCCGAACAAATGGAGCGACATCTCGGATGCCCTTGCGGTTGGGATCATCGGCGAAGCTCATGTATCGCAGACCTCCGCCAACCTGGATGTGCTTGGAAATGTTGACGTCCACGCTGCCGCTGCCGCGCCCACCCGCTCCGACCAATCGCTGGCCCTCGCCGTAAATATGTATCGCGCCGCGTTTTTGGACCTCGCCGATGCGCCCATCCACGGACACTCCCAAAGAAAGGGCGGCGCGGTTGAAGTTGTGATTGCGAAGCTGGGTGCCGACGGTATTCCCATCCGATCCAGCACCGTTAGCCTGAAGAACGGACTCGAACCCGTTGGTCGCCTTAAGCAGAGCCAAACCCGAATTCGCACCAAGAAAAAGCGCCCCGGCCTTGCCGATCTTAAAATGCCTCCCCAGTTCCCCACCCGTCGTCCAGACGAGAGCTTTTTGCTTATCCTGGTTTCGCTTAGCCGCATCGTAGTTTAAATCCGTGAAAACCATATAGTAGAGGCGATCCAGAGCGCTTTTCTCCCCATCCTGCCTCTCGAAGTCGAACACCCCGATGCCCAATCGCCCCTGGAACGCTTGGAAGCTGCGCCGAAGCTCGGAATTCTTGCGCACGGCGCCCAGATACTCTATGGAAGCCCGGCCGACGGTGTTGCCGGAGGTGTTGCTCCAATCCGTCCCATCCCCCCGGCCGATGAAGCGCGCCCTGACGCCCAGAGCGGCGGCCGTCTTTGAGGCATCTCCTTGTTCCAGAACAGCGGCGTTACCGGATATCCCGACCTGATTGACCGTTTCATTTGCATTGCTGTAACCATCACCCGCGTGCGCTCGGGACGCGAAAATTCCGAAAAGCGATACCCACAAAACCAACACGTTGCACAATTTCATCCTCGGTACCTCTCCAGTCACGAGATTTACCAACCTCCAGACCACAGCAGAAGGATTCTAGAAAACGGCGAAAGATATGAAGAAGGGCCTTCCAGTACTTGCGGAAGGTTTTTTGTGCCTATGGCTAATTAGGACTAAAGTTGCAGCGTTTTCGTAGGGTGGACTCAGGCCCCGGAACGCCGGAAAAGCCGCAGCGCCCAAAAACCGAAGACGACCGGCGCGATCCAGGCCCCGACGATTGGCGGCACGCGCTCCCCGGCCCCGAGAATGCGGCCCAGCTCGGTGACCCAGAGATAGAGGAAGCTGATCCCCAGGGCCAGCGCGAAGCCGAGCGCGCGATGGCCGCGCCTCAGCCGCAGGGCGATGGGAATCCCGATGGCGCAGAGGATGATGTTGGCGAAAGGATAGGCCATCTTGGCGTGCAGCGCGGCGCGCGTCTCGCGCAGGGAACCGCCCAGGAGCTGAACCTCCCGCATGTACCGGACCATCTCGCGGATGCTCATCTCGTCGGGATTGCGAGCGCGGGGGACCAGCTTGCGCGGAGGGACCTCCAGGTCCGACGCGAAGCGCTCGAAAGGCTTCTCGGCGATGCGGCCGCCCGGCTCGAAATGGCGCTCCACGCCGCCCTGGAAAATCCAGCGGGACGCCCCGGGGTCCCAGTCGGCCCCTCGAGCGTCGATCTGCCGGACGATCCCTCCCGGGCTGTAATAGTCCAGGACCGGGCGGATCATGCGGCCGGCGCGGACCTCGAACATTTTCACGGTGACGAAACGGCCCGCGCCGCCCATGAGCATGACGTTCTGATAGCGGTCGAACTGCCACTCGGCGGCTATCTTCTCCTGCCACAGCTTCTGGGCCCTGAAGTAGCAAACCGGCAGCACCGAC
>JACQPI010000131.1 GCA_016207585.1 Elusimicrobiota bacterium
GCGGGCCGACGAAGAGGCCCGGCTCTTGGCGCAAGAATGACGGCCGGAGCGCTGGCGGCCAGCGGTCGGAGCTTTTTGGCGTCCCGTGACGTCCCCGAGCCCGCGGCGAGCGCCGAGTTCCTTTCGGCGGCGGCCCTCGGCGTTTCTCGAGGCGAACTGATGGCCCGGCCGGACCTTCCCGTCGGCTGGGTGGCGCGGCTGCGATTCTGGCGCTGGGTATGGAGGCGCTCGAGACGGTTCCCACTGGGGCATATCCTGGGTTCCCAGCCCTTCATGGGGATGGAATTGGAAGTCTCCTCAAAGGTCTTGATTCCCCGTCCGGAGACCGAGGAAGTCGTGGGGGCGGCCTTGGACCTGCTGCGGGCTTCTTCCGCCCCGGGCCGAACCGCTCGGTGCGTCGACCTGGGCACTGGGTCGGGCTGCATCGCCCTGGCCTTGGCGCGCCATGCGGCGGACGCACGCATCGTCGGGGTCGATGCGAGCGGGGCAGCGCTGCGCGTCGCCCGGCGAAACGCGCGGCGGCAAGGCGTGTCGGGGCAAACCCGGTGGCTTAGGGCCGATTTTTCAAGACCCCTGCCGGCCTGGCTCCAGGGCGCCGATCTGGTTGTTTCCAACCCTCCGTATATTCCATCGGGCCGCATCCCCCGATTGGACCCGGAGGTCCGGCGGGAGCCGCGCGCCGCCTTGGACGGAGGGCCGGACGGTTTGGCGGCGATCCGCGCCGTGGTCGCCCGCGCGAGGGAGCTCCTGCCGCCGGGAGGGCGCCTCGTACTTGAGATCGACGAAGGACTGGGCCGGGCGTGCTTGGCGTTTATGGAGGCGGCCGGATTTCAGGCACGCCGTATCCTGCGGGACTGTCGCGGATTGGAGCGCGTCGCGCTTGGGCGAAAATGATATATTTTCCCGCACGCGATGTCGTCAACGAGAGGCTGCCCTAAGGCGCCTAACGCATGGATCAATTCATTGTCTCAGGCGGCAGGCCGCTGCGGGGCCGGGTTCGCGTCAGCGGTTCCAAAAACGCGGCGCTCCCCATCCTCATATCCACCCTCCTCACGGACGTCCCGTGCGTCATCGACAACGTTCCAGACCTTCGCGACATCCATACGACGCTGCGTCTGATCGAGCAACTGGGAAAACGAGTCGAGTGGATCGGCTCGACGGTCCGTGTTCGGGTCGCGCGGCCGCTTGGAACGGCGGCTCCCTATGATCTCGTGAAGCAGATGCGGGCGTCGATCCTGGTGGCGGGGCCGCTCTTGGCTCGCCGGCGTCGAGCCCGAGTCGCTTTGCCGGGTGGGTGCGCTATCGGGCTGCGGCCCATCGACATCCACCTGGCCGGGTTCAGGCGCATGGGCGTGGGCGTCTCGTTTTCGCATGGAGACGTCGTGCTGCGGACGCGGCGGCTTCGACCGGCCGATATCCGCCTGCGCTTTCCCAGCGTCGGAGCGACTGAAAACTTGATGATGGCGGCCGCCGGCATCCCGGGCACGACCGTCATCCGCAATGCGGCGAGGGAGCCGGAGATCGTTGATCTCGCGCGGTTCCTGGAGAGCCTGGGCGCTTGCGTGATCGGGGCCGGAGGCGCGGTCGTCCGCGTGGACGGCGCGGCGCGCTTGGGCGGCGCTCGGCACTCCGTCATCGCGGACCGCATCGAGACGGGTACGCTGCTGATCGCATGCCTTGCCGCCGGAGGAAATATCCGCGTCGAGGGCGCGGGGGGGGAGCACCTGCGCGCCGTCCTGGACGCGCTGGCGCGCGCCGGCGCGAAAGTGCGGGAAGAGGATGGCGGTATTCGGATAACCGCCGCGGGCCGCCCGCGCCCGGTCAGCATACGGACCCGCCCCTATCCCGGCTTTCCCACCGATCTGCAGGCTCCCTGGATGGCCGCGATGAGCGTGGGCCGCGGGCGCTCCCGAATCCGCGAGGAGATTTTCGAGAAACGCTTCCTGCATGCGGCGGAGTTGGGCCGCATGGGGGCGTGGATCCGCACCGACGGGGAGATCGCCGATCTGGAAGGGGTGCCGCGGCTGCATGGGGCTCCCGTCATGGCATCGGATATCCGCGCGGGGGCGGCGCTGCTCGTTGCGGCCGTGGCGGCGCGCGGGCGAAGCGAAATCCATCGGGTATACCACATCGATCGGGGCTACGAACGCGTGGAGGTGAAGCTGCGTGCCCTTGGGGTCCGCATCCGGCGCGTCAATCCGGAAAAGTCCTCCGCGCGAGCCCAGCTTCCCTCATGACCTTTCGAAGGGCTGTCGAGCTTCTTCGGGGCCGGCAGGAGAGTCATATCCAGCTCGGGCTCGCCCGAGTGCGCCGACATCTTAGGAAGCTCGGGGATCCGCAAAACGATTTCCCGGTAGTCCATGTGGCGGGGACGAACGCGAAGGGCTCCGTTTGCGCGATGCTTGCGGCGGTCCTGCGCGCTTCGGGCCGTCGCGTCGGTCTCTATACCTCGCCTCATTTGTCGGACGTGCGCGAACGCATCCAAGTCGATGGGCGCGTCGTATCGAGGGCCTTGTTGGCCGAGACCCTCTCTCGGGCGTTTCGACAGGATGCCGACCGCTCGCTGACCTATTTCGAACTCCTGACGTCGGCGGCCTTTCAATGTTTTAGGGAAGAGCGGGTGGACATAGCGATCCTGGAGACCGGCTTGGGGGGGCGACTGGACGCGACCAACGTCGTGGATCGCCCCCTGGTTACGGTCGTGACCCTGATCGATCGGGATCACATGAATTTCCTGGGAAATTCCCTCTCTGAGATCGCCTGGGAGAAGGCGGGTATTTTTAAACGAGGGGCTCCGGTCTTGACGGCCGAGACGAAGCCGGCGCCATTGACGGTATTGCGCCGAGAGGCCAGCCACAATAGGGCCGAGTTTCGAGCTCTTCCCCGGAAGACTCCATGGAACGTCGAAAGGACGCATTGGCGGAGGTCGATCCAAGTCTTGCGGGGTCCTGGGGATCGCCGCATTCGCGTCCCTTTATTGGGAAATTCGCAGGCGCGCAACGTGGCTCTGGTCCTAGAGGTGTTGGAGGCGCTGCGGCGACAGGGATGGGGTGTCTCCACGCGGGCGGAGGAGACGGGTTTGGCCGAGACGCGGTGGCCGGGACGTTTCGAGGCGCTCAGCCGCCGAGGGCGCACCTTGATCATGGACGGGGCCCATAACGTCGGCGCGATGAGGCATTTTGCGGCGACGCTCAAGAGGTCTCCCTGGGGGCGGCGCCGGAAACTTTTTATCCTGGGGTTTCTCCGCGACAAGGAATACCTTCCCATGATCCGCATGCTGGCCCCCTTTTGGGACCGCGTCGTCGCCACGCGGCCGCCGAGCCCTCGAGCGCTGGAAGCCGGCGCCTTGGCCCGCGCGGCGGCCCGCTTCGGCAAGGCGCGGACGGTCTCGGTGGCCGAGGACCCAGGCGCCGCGGTGCGGGTCTGGCTGCGCGACGGCCGCGCGCCGACGGTCGCCTGCGTATGCGGCTCTTTTTACTCGGTCGGCAGCGCGCGGGAGGCTTTCCTCGGGGGCGCGGCATGAACGGAGGGTTTTCGGATGGCGATGGAAAATAACCGTTTTATCGGCGTTGGAATCGACGTCGGCGGAACCTATACGAAGCTTGCGGCGATCTCCGATGCGGGCATCGTATTCGCTCAGTCCACGGTCGAAACGCTTCCGGGGCTCGGGCCGATGAAATTCCTGGATCGCTTGGAAGCGGCGGTCCGCCTGTTGAAAGATTCGATAAGTCGACCTGTCCGAGCGATGGGGATGGGATTGGCGGGCGATGTGGACAGCCGCAAGGGCATGTTGCGATGTTCCCCGAACATGGAGCCGTTTACCGGCTTTCCTTTCAAAAGGAGGCTGGAATCTCGATTCCAGGTTCCCGTTTCCATAGAAAACGACGCGACGCTGGCCGCCTGGGGAGGATATGTGGCGGAACTCAAGCGTCGGCCTCGCAACGTCGTTTGCCTGACGCTCGGGACGGGGATCGGCGGCGGGGTGGTCGTCGAGGGGGCGCTCTATCGCGGCTCCACCGGCACCGCCGGGGAGATCGGGCATACGATCGTCGAGCCGGACGGCGAAGAGTGCTCATGCGGAGCCCGGGGCTGCCTGGAGGCGTACGCGGGGTCCTACGGGATCGTCCGAACAGCGAAAAAGTTTCTTGCCCATCGGGAAGGCCTGGCGGCGGGTTCGGGGCGTCGCCGCGTTGTCGGGTCGCGGAACATCGTGTGGAGGTTATGCCCGGACCTCTCCCGACTCGACGCTCGCGTCCTGGCGTTGGCGGCGCAGCGCGGCGATTGGGCCGCGAGGAAGACATGGGGGGTCGCCGGATACTATCTGGGAATAGGCATCGCCAATGCGGTCATGTTGTTCAATCCCGATGTGGTGCTGCTGACCGGCGGAGTCTCCAGGGCCGGCCGGTGGTTCATGGGACCGCTTCTTCGAGTGGTACGGACTCGGCCCATGGGGATTCCGGCGCGACATGTCCGCGTGCGCATCGCGAAAACGCCCAACCTGGGTTCCCTGGGCGCGGCGGCCTGGGCGTTGGAAGAGAGAAAAATATCCTAGGGCTTGTGACACAACCCCTGGCGCCGCGCGTCTTGGAAAGAGCGGTCTCGGCCGCGGGTTGCCGGTGGCTTGGCGGGATTCTTGTCCTCTTGTCTGGAATCGTCCTGCCGGGCCTTCTTTTCGCCCAAGAAACCGGGCCATTCTCGGTGCCCGCCAGCACCAGGACTCCCCGTATCGAGTTTTTTTCGGATCATTTTGACTACGACCGATCGTCTTCCGTCGTTTACCTATCGGGCCATGTCCGGTTGCACGAGTCGACGGCCGTCATCCGCGCCGACGAGATGTGGCTGTATCTGGAGGAGCGGCGGGCGCGCGCGGCGGGGTTCGTGCAGATGGAGGATGGGCGATCCCTTCTGTTCGGAGACGGGGGGGAATTTGATTTCGAAAGAGAAACGAGCTGTTTCGACGATGTCTCGGTCGGGTACGCTCCCTGGCGCGTCCACGGCCGCCGCGCCGCCCGGTTCGCAAACCGCGACGTCGTGTTCCGGCGGGCTTGGTTCACGAGCTGCAATCTGGACCCCGACTCGCATTACCACTTGAGCGCCAGCCGACTTCGCGTCCGGCCCGAGAAATGGATGTACGCTTGGAATACCGTATTTTTTCTCGGCAAGGTCCCTGTGTTCTATACGCCTTTTTTTTGGAAGTCCTTGCGCAAAAAACATATTCTCAGGACCCGACTCTATCCGGCCTACGACAAGCGCAACGGCGCTACGTTGCGCAGCACTACGCTGTTCGACGTCCTGCCGGGACTGCAAAACAAGGTCTATGCGGACTATTACGAGGGCCATGGGATCGGTTACGGCTCGGAACTGCAATATCTCAGGTCCGAATCGGAGGCGCACGGCGCTCTTTATGGGTACCGCATCCAGGAGAGCTCCGGCGCGAAACGCTGGACCGTCTTGGGGGATCTCTATCAGACGCTGGGGGCGGGCTGGGGGCTGCAGGCGCGTCTTCAAAGCCAGTCGGACCGCTACTTCAATAACGACTACATACGCTCGAGCCAACTGCGCGTGTCTCCCGACCTGACCAACAGCGCCGCCGTTTTTTACACGACATCCTGGGGAACGACCCGCCTGAGCTACTCCCGCTTCGATGTCGGAGACTCCACGCTCTACCGGTATATCAAGGTGGCCGAGACGGCGCCTCGGGTCGATTTCGGGTCGGCGGTATTGCGCATCTGGCGCCTGCCGTGGATCAATACGGTCTCGGCGTTCGCGGACAACACGTACCAGCTGGGCGCCTTCACTCCTAAAAAATCGGCCGGGACTGCCTTGAGCATGACGCGGACGTTTCCCTTGGGCCGGGCCGCCAGCTACGTGCCGACGGTCTCGTTCGCGGAAACATTCTTGAATTGGATAGATGCCGACGACGGTTTCGGCAGGACGAGCCGGTTCATGGACGCGTGGGTGGGGCGGTATTCCGCGACCAACGTGCTTCGTTTTCGGAGTCCCCTGGGAGACTGGGACGCGGCGCACAGCTTTACACGCCGAATGCGCGTCAATACGGCGGCGCCGGACGTCCTCGCCGACGACCGCGGCACGGAGACAAACGCGGTTTCGATAGCGGACACCCTCATGCTCAAGCGGAGCCTATGGTTCAGGGCCTCCGGAGGGTACGATTACCGCACCTTCCGCAGCTACGCGGTTCCGTATGCGCGCCGGGTTCTTCCCGTCGCGGCGGACGTTAATTGGCAGCCGGCGGCGCAGTTCAACTTGTTGGTTCATAATCAGTACCAGCCGGGCCTCGGGAACCAGACGGCCGCGCTGCAGGCCGATTGGGGCGATCGCGACGGGCGATTTTTGGGTCTCGGGTTCGAGAATAATCTCTCATCGACGACGTACTATACGGTGAGCCAGGAGGCCGGTTGGCGGTCCGCCGGCGGACACTGGGCGGTGTTCGGTACCTTGCGCGCCTACGCGCACACTTTGGGAGGCCTGAATTTCGACCTTCTGCGCGTTTTCGAGCAGGAGCTTCGCCTCAAGCGGGATTTCCATGATTTCCATGTCGAGCTGCTGTTTCGCGCGCGTCCCGGCGGAGTGAAGGAAGGCGCCTTCCGCGTTCAGTTCCGTTTCGATAAGGATCGGCCGGTCTGGCAGATGGAGAAGGCTCTATGGCGCCAGTGGAAGACGGAGGATTAAGGACCGCGCCATGATTCTTTCGGGACCGATCAAATCGCTGGTCGACGGCTTTTTAAGGATGGATCCGAGGCGCCGCGCTGGACTTCTGTCGGCGACCGCGGGCTTGGCGCTCTTGACGCTCTATTGGTCCTGGCCCGATGCGGTGTACACTTTCGACGGGATCATCTTCTCCGGCGTCATCGAGCGGTCGATCGACGATTGGCGGTTGGAGTTCTTCAATCGGCGCCATCTCTTGTTCAACCCGGCGATGATGGGCGTGCGCGAGGCGCTCCTCTGGGCGGGGCTGCCCCTGTCCGGATACGAGGTTCTTCAGAGGGTCAACGGCGTCTTGGGGGTCGCAGGGGCGGCGATTTTTTTCTTTCTCGTCCTGCGGCTGACGGGTCTCTACGGGTTGTCGGGGCTGGCCGCCGCGGGCCTGGCGCTTTCCAACAGTTACTGGTGCCGCGCCACGGAAGGGCAAGTCTATATGGCGATGACCTGCGGGGCGATCGCGACCGCTTGGAGCGCGATTTACTTCATTGAAAAGCCGAATCTTTATCGCGGCGCGGCGCTGGCGTTCACCGCGGCCCTCGCGATTCTATTCCACGCCGCGAACGCGGCGATGCTTCCTGCCGTCGCGTGCGCGGTCGGTCTGGGATGTCGTCGGGCTCGATCCTGGAAGCCATCGGCGGCTCTGGTTCTTCTGGCCCTCGGAATATTGGCGCCGTTCGCCATTGCGTTTAAAATTCGCGATGCCCAGTCCCTGCTCCAATTCCTTGTCGAGGCGACTGGATTTTACAACCCCTCGGGCCACTATTCCTTGCCGGGACTCGCGGAGCATTTTTTCAAGTCGGGGACGGCGTCGGGATCCGCCGGGGGGCGGGCGCTCCAAGTATTTTCGCTCTTGATCTCCGGGTGGATCGCCCTTCCGGAGAGCGGCCTGAACACCGCGTTGGGGTTTCTTTTCGCGACGGGATTGCTCGGTGTCTTGTGGTTCGCTGGAAGAAAAAAAACGGCGGCGTATTGGGACGTGGCGGCGGTGCTGGCGGCCTGGGCGTTGGGGACGCTGGCTTTGGAGTTTTTCTGGCGCGGTGGGCCGTATTTCATGGCGTCGCCGGTCGCAGCGGCGCTGGCATTGGCGGCGCTCGCGGCGCGGGATTGGCTCGTTTCCAAGGGGCCTCTCCAAAGGCGGGCGACAGCGGCCGTCCTTTTTTGCGTCGTGGCGGCCACGGGGGCCTGGAACTGGCGTGCCAGCATACGGCCCCGGAGCCTCCTCCGGAACAATATCGACCATGGCCGGGCCTTGTTCGTGCGCGAGCACACGGTCCCTTCCAGCTGGGTCGTTTTGTCCGGCATGGCGTATACCACGAACATGAAAGTCTATCTTCCCTATTTTGCCGGGCGGCCGCGGGAGGCGCTCGAGTTTTACTTCAACAGCGGCCCCAAGGAGGCGGGGCTTCAAAAGCTAGCCCGATTTATGCAGTGGAATATCCAGCACGGTATTCCGCTTTACTTCTTGTCGGACTTGGTGGATGACGCGGAGTCCTGGGCTCGCATCAAGGAGAATTGGGGGCTTTCCCGGGAGCAGATATGGGGATGTCTGGGATCCGGGCAGTTCTATAGGGTGGCGAGCCGCGAAACCGGGTTTCAGCTTTTTCTTTTCATTCCGGAGTCTCATCCGGAGAGGCTGTTTTCCAGCTTGGGATACAGCGTTCTTATGGAGACGGATATGCGGCGTCTCCAGGAGACGGCCGGCGTGCTCAAGCAGATCGCGCATTCGATGGCGCCGGCCCGACGGCGGGCGACGCTGGAAGTGATGCGCCGCAGCAATTATGGGATACTGCTTTTGAGGGACGGCTTCTGGGGCTTCATGAGCCCCGAATCCCGGCGCGCCGCGGAGGAGCGGGTGCGCCGGTTCGAGGAATGGAAAAAATCGCCGCTGTTCCACCTGCGCCTCGGAAATTTATATCAATACTTGGGCCTGACCGAGGAAGTGCGGCGAGAGTGGGCCGAGGCTTACCGAATGACGCGGGACCCGGCGCTCGCGCAAGATATCGCAAATCTAAAATAGAAAAATAAAAAGGAAGTTTTTGGGACATGAACAAGACCCGCGAATATCCCCTTCGGAGATGGTTGGCCCGGGCGGGAGTGGATCTTTCCGATTGGTTCGAGCGGTGGTTTCCGGACGCATTCACATTCGGGCTGATCGCCGTGGCGATCGTATTCGCCGCGAGTGTGGCGGCCGGCGATTCACCCGGACGTGTCGCGGGGTGGTTCGGCGCGGGCTATTGGGAACTGGTCAAATTCACGATGCAGATGGTCATGATCATCGTCAGCGGCTACGCGGTCGCGACTTCTCCCCCGGTCTATCGGCTGATCCGAAGGATGGCGGGTCTTCCCACCAGCCCGCCCGGGGCCGTTGCTTTCGTGGCGCTTTTCTCCATGCTTTCGTCGCTTTTCTCGTGGAGCTTCAGCCTCATTTTCAGCGGACTGTTGGCTCGCGAGGTGGCGCACCGCGTGCGCGGCGCCGACTACCGGGCGCTGGGCGCCGCGGCCTATCTGGGTTTGGGGAGCGTCTGGGCCCTGGGGTTGTCGTCGTCCGCGGCCCTCCTAATGGCCAGTCGCTCCTCGATGCCGGCTGCGCTTCTGGAGATCAGCGGGGCCGTGCCGCTCGAGGAGACCATCCTCTTGTGGCAGAGCCTGCTCATGGCGGGCGTATTGATTTTTGTTTCGGTGGCCGTCGCCTACGGCGCGACCCCAAGCGCCGACCAGGCGCGCGGCCCGGAGAGCCTGGGCGTTCAGTATCGGCCGGTCGA
>JACQPI010000162.1 GCA_016207585.1 Elusimicrobiota bacterium
ATCAACATCAGGCGGGACCCATTTCATGGGGACTGGAATTATACAATCCGCCCGAAGCACAACCGCTAAGATCGTGTCAGTTATTTTTTAACGGATGCTTACGAAGAAGGATTTAACGCGCTGAATATCCTGCTTCGGAACCGCTGGGAGGCGCATGCGTTACAGGTGATCCTGGTAGAAGGCTATACGGAATACAGGACCCGGCAGGCCCTATTCGAGATTTTGGCGGATGGCCGCGGCGAAAGGAACGGCTTCGCCGCGAGCGAATTGAAAAATTTCTCGCGACGCTACGGTTCCAAGAATCTATCGGGGATGGGGACCCGGCTGCGCGCGGACTTCGAAAAGGCGCCTTATCATCCCTACGTTCAATTCGTCAAAGAGCTGATCATCCAAATGGGCGGTCTTCAACCCGTGGAAGATTTCGTGTCTCGAGGGAACATCTCGGGGATATCCCAGGCGATCGGCATGAAAAATCTGCTGCGCATCGCGAAATGGGCCGGAATCTATGGAAGATACGCGGGCTTCGAGTCGGACTTGGAATCAACGTCCCTGTCGGAAGAAGCGCAAGCCGCTCACTGGATACGCCTGCCGGAGTGGATGGGAACACAGGCGCGCAACGTCGTTTCGGGCCGCCGGGCCTGGACGGACCCGCAATTGACGGAGTGGAACAAGGACATTTCGCTGATCCTGGGAGATATACGAAACCAGGCTGTCTCTATGACGCCGACGCAGCGATCGGCCTTCGCGCAAGAACTTCGCTCGCGCAGCGCGGGATATGACTGGGGATATCCAGAAACGCGCCGGAAGTTCCGCCGCGACCTCGCCGAGATCGCCGCCGGAGTCGCCAATCATCCCTTCGGCCTCTGGCGGCAAGTCCGGGCGCGCTATCGGCCCATTCTCACGACATTCCATAACCGGATGCAGCTGATCGTATCGCTTGCGGCAACGCCGTTTTGGATGTCCGTTCTCAATTTGCATATTGATCCTCCGGCACACTACGCGTTCATTTATGCCGCGACTTTTCTCTCATGGACTTTGCCGGTATCTTTTCTTTCTGTGGAAGCGACGTTGCTGGTCAACCGGCTCTGGAACCATTCCCAGCTATTGCGCATCTACGATTGAAGTCGCGCGAGAAGGCTCCTTTATTCCGCGGGAATCGCGACGTCGAAAAAAAGCGCCCGGCCCGCTTTAAGGCCATATTTGGACGCGGCGCCCGCGGGAAGCTCCAGCACGTATTGCCCCACGCCGCCGCGGCGCGCGATGTTGGGCTCCGGAGTGTCGGGGGAGGACCGCGGGACGTTCTCGTGGATCACGGTGACGCGTTTCTTGCCGTCGATAAAGAGCATGTCCAAATCGACCCACGTATTCTTCATCCAGAACTGCATGCCGCCCTCGTTGGAAAAAACGAAGAGCATCCCGTAATCGGCCGGGAGCGAGTCCCGGAACATGAGGCCGATCTCGCGCGTCTTTGGGGTGCGCGCGACGTCGACCGTGATCGTCTTGCCGTCGGGAAACCGAAGCGATGCCGTCGGGAGTTTGTGGGGGGAAGCCTCGGCCATCGAAGGGACGGATTCCGGAGGCGCGCCGGACTTCGATCCGCACCCCGCCGCACAAAATATCAAGCTACCAAGAAAAAAGAGAAGCAACATCTTGCTCGTGGCATGCTCGGTCATAAAACCTCCACAAACGTATCCAAACCCTCCACCGCTACGGGACGTCCTCCGGCTTCATCCCGGGGAGCCCCTCGGGCGAGGCCGGCTGGGGTCCGGATTTCTTTCTCGGCGGCGGGGCCGCGGGAGTCGGAACCCGCGCTTTCGGAACGTAAGGCGCTGATGCGGACTCCGCCGGCGCGCCGGCCGCGACGGTCAATATCCTGGGATAGAACGATTCGATCCGTTTCTCCATCTCGAGGGATTCATCATAGACCCAGTCATAGTCCGTCTGATGTTCCTCGGCCAGGCTCCGCAGGGATTTTCCCTTTTCCCGCGCCTCGACGAACTTCTTCAAAGACACCCCGGAACGCCGGGAGAGAATGATCAGCTGAAACAGCTCCAGCTTGTACGTGCCGCGCCGCAGCATCTGCGAGAGATCGAAAGCCGGGGTGGCGCTCGATATCTGCAGTTCAAGCCAGGCGGTCGTATCGAAGGCGAGGCTCGTCGCCAAGGCCAAGGGAAGGATGGGCTGTTTCTGAGGGGGCTCCCTATCTCCCGAGAGAAAAGTGTCCGGCCCGACCATCGCGCCGACATCCACTTGCGCCCTTAGCGACGACGGAAAGCAAAGTACCGTTGCACACAGGAAATAGAAGGACCGCGCGCGGAAACCGCCTTGGCTCCTCGTCGAACAGCGACATGCATACCGACTATGGCCGGCCATAGTTCGCTGATTTTCCCCGATTACCAGATGTCTATGCATCGCCCATGGGCCGATACAACGCGGCGGGAACGTCGTGAGCCTGCACGAAGAGGACGTCCATCAGTTCTCTCGTTTCAAATCCTCCGCGCGTCCGTTCCATCTCGATGAGCTTCTGGCCGCCGGGAGGGCCTACCGGCGCGAGACATACGCCGGAAACCCCCAGTTGGTTCAACAGCTCCCGCGGGACTTCATCCACCGCCGCGGTCAAGACGATTCGATCGAACGGAGCCGCCTCCGGCCAGCCCGACAGACCGTCCCCGACCCGAAAATGGACGTTCGGAACTTTCAAATCCTCCAGCAAAAGCGCCTTGACCCGCTCCGAAAGCAAGGGCTCGACTTCGACCGTGAAGACCTCTTTCACCAGCCTGGAGAGGAGCGCGGTCTGATAGCCGGAACCGGTGCCGATTTCCAGCACCTTTTTGTCCGGCGTTCCGAGGCCCGCCTGGGACTTCCCGTCCGGCGCCAGGAGCCTCTCCAGCATGTAAGCCACGATGAAGGGCTGGGAAATCGTCTGATCCAGGCCGATGGGCACAGGACGGTCCTCATAGGCTTGATCCCGCGAAACGGAGCCGACGAAAAGATGGCGGGGCACCTCTTTCATCGCGGTCAAGACCGCGGGGGCGCGCACGCCGCGCGCCTCGATCTGCTCGCGGATCATCCGCTCCCGCGGTTCCTTCCAAGGATCAGCGGTCATGGTGTTCCGGGCTCCGGCAGGGAACGGAAATGCCTTGCCGCCTCACGGGCCGCCCGCATCCAGTCCAGCGTGGAGTAAGGCCCCAAGCGCCCCCACAAGGCGCGCTCCAGATCATGGATAAAGAGCCCCGCCGCCGGCCCGTCCCGGTAAATATGCTCCGCGGCCCTATTGCTACGATACAAAAATTCACCCGGCCCGCGCGGGGACCGCTGATGCAACGGCCAATCGACCACGTCGCCGACCAGAAGTTGGACGTCGCCGCGGCGCACGTACGAATGCCAGGCGCGCATCATCGCATCGAATTGGACCGCGTCCGCCTCATAGAGCATGAGCGCGTCGGCGTCGATCCCCGCGTCGTTGAACATCGCGACGTCCTGCCCGTGGTGCCAGCCCTTGTCCCATGTCAGGGTGAACGCCCACAACGGCTTGGCATCGCCCAGCTCGTTTTTGATCTTGCGCACGATCAAGGCCGTGCGGTGGGCCCGCCACCACTGCCACGCGTCGATGAAGGCGGCGTCCCGGCGCATGATCCGCTTGCGCGCGAACCAAACGACGCGCTCCTCGCGGGTCAAACGCTCCCACTCGGGCGGGGGCCGCACCCCCGGCATTTCGTCGATAAAATCCTCCGCCAGTTCGTCGCCGCCCAGAGCGTTGCGGATATAATCCAGTCCGAGATAGTCCACCTCCGGGACATCCCTGAAACGCTTCAGAAGGTCCGCGATGTCCTGAGGCCGCTTGCGATCGCGCAGGCTGATGGCTCGCGTGTAGACGGACCGGCCCTCCTGGACCTCCTGCGCGTACTCGTAACGCGCGAGGCGGTTTTGGGACATCGTCAGGTAGCTTATCTCCCAGACGCCGAACTTGAGTCCGCGCCGACGGCACTCGCGCGCCAGTTCCGGGATGAGCCCGAAATTGTAGGTGACCCAGATGTCTCCCGGCTTCTGGCCGGGCGTCTGGCCCGCCAGGATCCAGAAGGCATCCGCCTCCACATATTCGGCCCAGTCGATCATCCCGCGCCAATCGCGGATCCGGCCGTCGGGCGCCTTGATCTTCATCCCGGCGAGCGATTTGGCGGTCTCCATCGTCAACACGACGAAGCGGCGCGGCAGCGGGCGGGGTTTGCGATGAACGATCCTGAAAGGCGCCGTCTCGATCCGGGATTCGATCTCCGCAGGCAAGGGAGCGCCGCCTCTTTCCGCGGCGTCGACCAGGACCGGGACGTACTCTCCTTCCGGGGCGTTCCAAGGGCAGGGCCACTTCCCGATGAAGACCCGCCGCGCCGCGTCCCAGCGCAGATCCACCTCGCTCAGGTTCGCGATCGTCGTGATCGGGACTCCGTCTCGAAGGACTCTCGCGCGCATGGGCGCCCGTTTCCAGCTCGTTTCCAGCGCGACGTCGCGCGTGCGCAGGCGCAACTCCACGAACTCGTACCGATAATAGGCGGCTTTGACCGTATCCAGCCTCACCGCCAATTTCCAATGATGGTAGGTCCGCCACGCCAAGAAGACGCAGGCGTAAAACGCCAGAACCGCCGAGAACAGGTTCAGCGGCTGCCGATTTAGAGCTATGAACGACTGTCGGTTTCGAGCCATAGGGTGACGGGCCCGTCGTTGACGAGTTCGACCTCCATGCGCGCGCCGAATTCCCCGGTCTGGACGGGAACCTCCAAGACGCGCAGCGCCTGCACGAAGCTCTCGTAGAGCGGACGCGCCCGCTCCGGCTCCATCGCACCGGCGAAATCGGGTCGGCGACCCTTGCGACAGTCTCCATACAGCGTGAATTGGCTGACGACCAGCGCCTCCCCGCCGACGTCCTTGAGGGAGCGGTCAAATTTGCCGGAGTCGTTGGAGAATATGCGCAGGCCGGCGCATTTTTCGGCCAACCGCCGCGCCGCCGGAGGCTCGTCGGCCGCCCCGACCCCGAGGAAAATCACCACCCCGCGACCGATGGAACGCGCCGCTGGAGGAACCGAGGCGCCGGGCGGGAGATACCGGCGGGCAGGGTGTGCTCCCTCCGGAAAACGCACGTGCGCGCGCAGAACGCGTTGGACCAAAGCTCTCATGGCCCTCCTATTTTAGTATACTGACGGCGTTCGCCGCGCTGTAAATTAGGAGAATTGCTTATGGTCACTGGACTGGTGCTGGTTCGGTTGGGCGCCGGGAAAGAGAAGCAGGCCTTGACCCGCATCAAGGAGATCAAGGGGGTTTCGCACGTTTCGGCCGTGTTCGGCCGCTGGGACCTCGTGCTCGATATGGAAACGGAGGATTTACGAAGCCTTTCCGAAGCGGTCGTCAGCAAGATACGCGCCATTCCGGGGGTCGAATCCACCGAGTCTCTCATCACCACCTCCATCTAGCGCCGGAAGCCCGAACCCCGGCGCTGAGCTTGCGATGCCGAGCGGCACGACACCCCTGAAACCGGCCCCGGACCCGCGCGGCGCCTCCCCGTCCATGACGGATACAACCCCGATCCTCTCGGTCCGCAGCCTCCGGACCGAGTTTCATCTTGAAAACCACGTGGTCCGGGCCGTCGACGGGCTCAGCTACGACCTCCATCCGGGCAAGACCCTCGCGATCGTGGGCGAGTCGGGCTGCGGGAAATCGGTCCACGCCCTGTCCATTTTAAGGCTCCTGCCGCAGCCTCCCGCCAGGATCGCGGGGGGAGAAATCCTGTTCCAAGGGCGCGACCTCCTCAAGCTCCCGGCCTCCGAGATGCGCGACATACGGGGAAACCGCATCGGCATGATCTTCCAGGAACCGATGACCTCCCTGAACCCGGTCCTCACGATCGGAGATCAGATCGCGGAATCGGTCCTATGGCACCAGAAGGCGAGCCGGAGCGCGGCGATGGACAAGGCGGCGCAGCTCCTCAAGAAGGTTGGGATCCCCCACGCCGAGAACCGCCTCAAGGACTACCCCCACCAGTTCTCGGGAGGGATGCGCCAGCGCGCGATGATCGCCATGGCTCTGGCGTGCGACCCCGATATCCTCGTCGCCGACGAACCCACGACCGCGCTCGATGTGACGATCCAGGCCCAAATTCTCGAACTCATCAAGGACCTGCAGCGTGAGCTGCGCATGGCGGTCATCCTCATTACTCACAATATCGGCGTCGTAGCCGGCATGGCCGACGACGTCATCGTCATGTACGCGGGCCGGGCGGTCGAAAAGGCCACGGCCCGGGAGCTCTTCGCCAACCCCAAGCATCCCTACACCCGGGGCCTGTTAAACTCCATGCCCTCCATATATGAGCGTCGGGAACGGTTGCGGGCGATCTCCGGCCAGCCCCCGGAGTTGACGCAAGTCTTCGAGGCCTGCCCGTTCGCCCCGCGCTGCCCCGAAGTCCGCCAGGAGTGCCGCGCCGCCGACCCCCCGGAGTATTCCCTGACCGACGCCCATGTCGTCAATTGCCTCCTCTACCAAAAAGAGGCCGAAACGGCCCGGCACCGCTACCGGGAGGGCTCCTCGTGACGAGCCGCAAGCACTCCCAGCCTCTCGTCGAGGTCCGCGGTCTTCGCAAGCATTTCGCGGCGCAGGACGGTTTTTTCGGCAAGAAGAAAAAAGTGCACGCGGTGGATGGGGTGAGCTTCTCGATTCTGTCCGGGGACAGTTTCGGGCTCGTGGGAGAATCGGGCTGCGGGAAGTCCACCCTCGGACGGCTCGTGCTGGCCCTGGAAACCCCGACGGAAGGCGCCGTACTTTTTGAGGGGCAAGACATCTTCGGGCTTCCCAAGGCTGAACTGCGGCGGCTGCGGCGGCAAATGCAGGTCATCTTCCAAGACCCTTTTTCCAGCCTCAACCCGCGCATGACGGTGCGGGATATCCTCTCGGAACCCTTCGCGATCCACGGCATGCTGCCGGACAAGTCCGAGAGGGCCCGGCGCCTGACCCAGCTCATCGACGTGGTGGGGCTGGCCGCCTCCCATCTCGACCGCCATCCGCACGAATTTTCCGGAGGCCAGCGCCAGCGTATCGGCATCGCGCGCGCCCTGGCCCTCAACCCCAAGTTGATCGTAGCCGACGAACCCGTATCGGCGCTGGACGTCTCGATCCAGGCCCAGATTCTAAACC
>JACQPI010000163.1 GCA_016207585.1 Elusimicrobiota bacterium
ATGCGCTACCGACCGGGGAGGCGCGGTACGCCTTACCATTAAACCCGGCGCTCTTCACGTGGCGGCATCGAGTCAGAACATCGAATTTGAAGATGATATCGCCATCGCCTACCAAGGGGAGGCGATTACCATCTCGTTTAACCCCCAATTCATTATCGACGGGCTCAAGAGCATGGCCGCGGAGCACATTGTGCTCAGCTTGACGACCCCCAACCATCCGGCGCTCATCGAGGCGTCGGGAGACGATTCGTACCAATATATCATTATGCCGATGAGGTCCTAATACCTTATGCGGCGCGAACGATGGAAGAAGGCGTCGGAAATCGTCCAATCGTGGTCGTTCCGGTCCGCGATGGACCGGCTTTCCATCCTGGGAGCCGTGTGGGACGAGGAGATGGCCCCTTGGGCTCGACATTGGAAGCTCGAAGGCGTTCGATATGGAATATTGCTTATATCCCCACGGTCGCCGGCCGCGGCGCTGGAGCTGCGCGCGCGCGGCCCGGGGATCGTGAAGGCTCTCAACAAATACTTCAGGACCTCGTGGATCAAGGGGATTAAAACAGTCGGATCCTAGCGGAGAAAGATGTCTCTTATGGCAAAGAGCAAGAAGAAACGGCCCGTAGTCGCCGAAAAGACAACAAAGAGAGGAAGGAAAATGTCCGAGACAACAGCCGAGGCGCTCGCAACGGAGATGAATCCCCAGGATCGCTATGATGCGTCAAAAATACAGGTTTTGGAGGGGTTGGAAGCGGTCCGAAAACGGCCGGCCATGTATATCGGCTCTACCGGGCCTTCGGGATTGCACCACCTCGTGTACGAGGCGGTCGACAATTCAGTCGACGAGATATTGGCAGGGCGCTGCAGCGCCGTAGACGTCATCTTGCATCCGGGGAACTCGTGCACGGTCCTCGATAACGGCTCCGGAATCCCTATCGATCCGATGAGGGACGTGAAAGACCCCAAGCTGAAGGGCAGATCCGCCCTCGAGGTCGTTATGACGGTCCTTCATGCCGGGGGCAAATTTGACCGCCGCGCCTACAAAGTATCGGGAGGCTTGCACGGGGTGGGGATATCAGTCGTCAACGCCCTCTCGGAATGGGTCGAGGTAGAAGTGTATCGCGAAGGGAAGGCATGGTACCAGGCCTACGACCGCGGGAAGCCGCGGGCGGCGGTGACGGCGAAGGCAAAGAGTGATGAGCACGGCACGAAAGTCACCTTTAAGCCGGACCCGGACATTTTTAACGGACACCAGTTTTCTTACGACGTGCTGTCCAACCGGCTGAGGGAGCTGGCATTTCTTAACGCCGGGGCGCGCATTTCGATCACGGACGAGAGAGAGGACAAAAAACACACCTTTCATTACGAGGGGGGCATCTCGCAGTTCGTCAAGTTCCTCAACGCCAATAAGAAGACTCTTTATCCCGAGCCGATCGCGTTCGAAAAGACCCGCGAGGAGGTCGTCGTGGATTTTGCGATCCACTACAACGAGGAGTATTCCGAGAACGTCTACAGCTTCGTCAACAATATCAACACGCCGGAGGGTGGAACCCACTTGGCGGGTTTCCGGTCCGCCTTGACGCGCGCGATCAACGACTACATCAAGAAGTTCGACATGCTCAAGGGGAAACCCTTCAGCATCGGCGGCGACGACGTTCGCGAGGGACTCACGGCCGTTCTGTCGATTAAGATCCCCAATCCTCAGTTCGAAGGGCAGACCAAATCCAAGCTCGGGAACGCCGAGGTCGAAGGGACCGTCAAATCGATCGTCGGCGACGCGCTGACGACCTTTTTCGAGGAGAATCCGGCGACCGCGAAGGCCATCGTCGGCAAGGCGATGGCGGCTGCGGAAGCCCGGGAAGCGGCCCGCAAGGCGAAGGAACTCACGCGCCGCAAGGGAGTGTTGGGAGACACCTCGCTTCCGGGAAAATTGGCAGACTGCCAGGAGCGCGACCCGGAGCGGTCGGAATTGTTCGTGGTCGAGGGAGACTCGGCCGGCGGTTCCGCCAAACAGGGACGAGACCGGAGCTTCCAAGCCATTCTCCCTATCAAGGGGAAGATACTCAACGTCGAGAAGGCTCGGCTGGTCAAGGTGCTTTCCAATGAGGAGGTGAGGACCCTGATCGCCGCGATAGGAACCGGCATTGGGCGCGAGGGCGAGGAGGGTTTCCGGCTGGAGAAGCTGCGTTACCACAAACTAATCATCATGGCCGACGCGGACGTGGACGGACAGCATATCCGAACGCTCCTGCTGACGTTCTTTTACCGCCAGATGAAACCGCTGCTCGACAAGGGGCATATTTACATCGCCCAGCCGCCCTTGTACAAGGTCAAAAAAGGCAAGACGGAGCTGTACGTCGATAACGAGGAAAAGATGGAGCAGTGGCTGCTCAACGAAGGAAGGAACTCGATCGAGGTGACGGCGATCAACCCCGGGACCGGCAAGGCCAAAACGCTCGATACGGAGGAGTTGCGGGAACTTTTGAAGCTTCTCTCGGAGATAGAGAATCTTTTAAGACACCTTGAACGAAAGGGATTCCATCTCGACGATTTCGTGGCGTACTATGAGAAGGGCCGGTTTCCTCTCTCCCGCGTCGAAACCACCCCTGGGGAGCACCTGTTCTTCTACAGTGAAAAGGAATGGCGCGAATATCGGGACAAGCATGTCGCCGAACAGAAGGCGAAACTTGCGCTGGAGCAGCCCCCGCGGGGAGAAGAGATTTTGTCTCAGGAGGACGAGGAGGCCCTGGAGCCCGACGTGGTCGAATTATGGGAAATGCCCAAGCTCGCCAAGCAGGCGGACGTCCTCAAGGACATGAAGATCGACATTCGCTGGTATGACCTGCTGCGTGACGAGAAAACAAAACCCCTCTTCAGGGCGAAGACGGAGCGAAGCGAATCGGAGGGCTACAGCCTCAAGGAGCTTTTGATGGCGGTGCGAGAGGCCGGGCGCTCCGGCGCGTCGATCCAAAGATACAAAGGTCTCGGAGAAATGAACCCGGAGCAGCTTTGGGAGACGACCATGGACCCGAAGCGGCGGAAGCTTTTGAAAGTGACGCTGGAGGATCCGGCCGACGCCGAGCTGGCTTTTACGACGCTAATGGGAGACAAGGTGGAGCCTCGCCGGGCCTTCATCGAAAAACACGCGCGTGAAGTTCGTAACCTAGATATCTAAAGAGGACCCTACCATATGACAAAGCACGAACAGCCGGCCTTGATTCCGGAGCAGCCGAACAGCAATATCATCCTGCGGGACATCGGCGCCGAAATGAAGGCGTCCTATATCGATTATTCGATGTCCGTCATCGTGGGCCGCGCCTTGCCGGACGTCCGCGATGGATTAAAGCCCGTCCATCGACGCATCCTCTATGCGATGCACGACGAGGGGCTGCATTCGAACAAGAGATACTCGAAATGCGCCGGGGTCGTGGGCGAGGTGCTCAAGAAATACCACCCGCACGGCGACGCGGCGGTATACGACGCTCTCGTACGCATGGTTCAGGACTTTTCCCTTCTGCACCCGTTGGTGGACGGCCAGGGCAATTTCGGCTCGATCGACGGAGACCCCGCGGCGGCTTATCGCTATACGGAGGCCCGCCTAGCGAAGTTCGCCGAAGAAGTGCTGGCCGACATCGATCAGGACACGGTCGATTTCACGCCGAACTTCGACGGGACGACGACCGAACCCCTGGTGTTGCCGGCCCGGGTGCCCAACCTCCTCGTGAACGGTTCCTCGGGGATCGCGGTCGGCATGGCGACGAACATCCCGCCGCACAACCTCTCCGAAATATGCGAGGCGGCCGGCGCTTTGATCAAGGACCCGAAGCTGGAGAACAAGGAGCTTTTTAAGATCGTGAAGGGGCCCGATTTCCCGACCGGAGGCATCGTCCGCGGGAAGTCCGGCATCCGGGATTATTTCGAGACCGGCCGGGGATCCGTCCGCGTGCAGGCGAAGACCGAAATCGAGGAGATCAAGGGCAACCGCCAGGCGATCATCGTGACAGAGCTGCCGTATCAGGTCAACAAGGCGGCCCTGTTGGAAACGATCGCGGACTTGGTCCGGGACAAGAAGATTCCGGACATCTCGGACATCCGGGACGAGTCCGACCGCCGGGGCATGCGGGTCGTGATCGAAATCAAGCGCGACGGCAACGCGAACGTCGTGTTGAACCAGCTTTTCAAACACACGCAGATGGAGACTACCTTCGGGGTGATCCTGTTGGCTCTCGTCGATGGCCGGCCGCGCGTATTGTCTTTAAGGGAGATGCTGGGGCACTACACCCAGCACCGGCGCGGCGTCATCACGCGACGCACAAAATTCCAGCTGCGCAAGGCGTTGGATCGCGCCCATATCCTGGAAGGATTCCTGATCGCGCTCAAGCACCTGGACCGCGTCATCAAGATCATCCGCGGTTCGAAAGACACCGATGAGGCCAGGCGGAAATTGATCTCGGAGTTCGAGCTGTCCAAGGCGCAGGCGCAGGCGATCCTGGACATGCGGCTGCACCAGCTCACCAAGCTGGAGGCGGGGCAGATCGAGGAAGAGCACAAGGAGCTGCTCAGGAAAATATCGGAATTCAAGGCGATCCTGGGCGACGTGAAAAAAGTCATGGCGCTCGTTGTCAAAGAACTCGATGCGGCCAAGGAGCAATTCACCCAGCCTCGTCGCACGCAGATAACGACGGAAGCCGCGGAAATGAACTTGGAGGACCTCATCACCAAGGAAGAGGTCGTCATCAGCCTTTCGAACTCCGGCTACGTGAAGCGGCAGCCGACCTCCGTCTTCCAGGCCCAGGGGCGGGGTGGCCGGGGCATCACGGGAGCGGATGTTAAGGAAGAGGATTTCATCGAACACTTCTTCATCACGGACACCCACGCCACCCTGCTTTTGTTCACGTCTCGAGGGCGCGTTTACGCGCTGAGGGCTTACGAAATTCCCGAAGCCAACAGGACCTCGCGGGGGAAGGCCCTCGTGAACCTCTTGGCGCTGCCGAACGAGGAAAAGATCACCTCGGCGATAGCGATCCGCTCCTTCGAGGAAACGAAGGGAAAGGAAACCTTCCTATTGATGTGCACCCGCAGCGGCACGGTCAAGAAAACGCCGCTCCAGGAATTCGAGAACATCCGCCGGTCCGGAATCGCGGCGATCAGTCTGGAGGAGGGCGACGTCCTCGTGGAGGTCCAGCACACCACGGGCAAGGACGGAGTCCTCATCGGAACGCGCAGCGGGATGGCTATACGGTTTCCGGAGACGGATGTACGGGCCATGGGGCGCTCTGCGAGAGGCGTGCGCGGAATCCGGCTCGACAAGGGGGATCAAGTCATCGGGATGGAAGCCTTTCCCGTGTCAGCCAAGAAGACGCTCTTGACGGTCTGCGAAAACGGCTACGGCAAGCGCACCGACCTCTTGGAATATCGCGGGCAGCGCCGCGGCGGCGGCGGTATCATCACGATCAAGGCCACGGAACGCAATGGGACGGTCGTCGGGGTGAAACTGGTCACCAACGAGGACGATCTCATGATCATGACGGAGAAGGGGATGGCGATACGGCTCCGTTGCCGGGATATCAAGACGATTTCCCGAAACACCCAGGGGGTCCGGCTGGTGAGGCTGCAAGAAGCGGATAAGATCGCCCGAGTCGCCCCGATCGCGGTGGAGCCGCCCCTCGGACCGGAACTTCCTATCGACGAGAAGAAGGCGCCCTAACGGGCCTGCGAGGCCCAGAGGGCGAACGCCTGAAGGCGGCGTAGGGAAGCGGGATCCCCCCCGGTGATTCGGCACGCGATTTTATAGAGCCGCCGGTTCGCCATCCTGCTGTATCGAACGACAGCGGCCCGCAACTGGGCCGGCGTTCTTTCGGTAAAATCTCTTGGAAAGTGGACTTTGACGATCAGGTTGGAGCCGGCCGACAACCTGGAATCCGACGAAAAGCATATCCCGGTTTCCGAGAGGTCGATGACGGTCCCGTCGCCGAATTCCTCCCGGGGACCCTCCAAGAAACAGACGTTGACCATCGTGACCCGGACCCGGGGAGCGCGCCGCTTTTCCGTCTTGCCGTCCCAGCCCGAGGAATCCTTCTTCAGGGACCTGCCGAGCTGCTTGAGGAAGCGAAACATGAAACCAGGATATCAGTCGACGGGGCCCGTCGTCAATGGGAGGTTTTTCTCGACCTCACCCGTAAGAAACGGGGGTGACGGATGGGAAGGCATTCCGGGCGAGGACGGTGCGACAGCACCGCCCGCAGAACGGAAGGGGCCCATCCGGCAGGACCCCGACAAAGAAGTGGGTGAAGTCGATGAGGTTTTTCGATTACGGCGGGAGTTGAATCTTCCCTTTCCGGTTCGTTCCTTGTAGAATGGAATGGAATGCCCCCGATCGCGCGGTCTTTCGGTTATCGCGTGCTGTCGCACACCGCCGAGGTGATCGTGGAGATTCGGGCCGAAAATTGGGCGGAGTTTTACCGTCAAGCGGCCTGCGCGCTGCTGACGGTTCATTCTCCGCGGCCGGCGAATGGAACCTTGCGGAAGTTTCGAGTGTGTATCGACGCCGAGGGGCCCGAGGAAGCCTTGGTGAGCTGGCTCAATGAAATCATCTATATCGTGTCGGCGAGACGGTGCCTTCCAAGAAAGATCCGTATCGTGTCGGCGGGTTCGAATTTCATCGAGGCGGTGCTTTTTGGGGCGGCGTTCGGGAGAGAAGGCGGGATCATGAAGGAGGTCAAGGCGGCGACGTACGGCGACCTGAAGGTTCGAAGGTCCGCCCACCGGATTATGGCGCGGGTGATCCTGGACGTATGACGCTTACCCGTTCGGAGTTTCGGCGGATAGACGACTACCGCTTCGAGATCCCCCGGGAGGGGGCGATGCGCGTGCCCGGCGTCATTTTTTGCACGGAATCGCTGTTGAGGAAGATCGCTGAGGAAAAGGTCTCCCAGCAGATCCGCAACGTGGCCTGCCTGCCGGGAATTGTCGGAGGCTCGCTGGCCATGCCGGACGCGCATTGGGGATACGGTTTCCCTGTCGGGGGCGTGGCCGCGATGGACGTCGAGGAAGGGGTCATCAGTCCGGGAGGCATCGGCTATGACATCTCCTGCGGGGTGAGGCTTCTTCGCACCGATCTCACGGCGGCGGCGGCAAAGCCTCGCATGGAGCGGCTCATAGAGGAGCTTTACCGCCGTGTCCCGTCCGGCGTGGGAGGGAAGGGATCGATCCGCCTGCGCCGCGACGAAATGAAGGGGGTTTTTCAAGGAGGCGCTCGCTGGGCGGTCGAGCGGGGATACGGGGAAACAGCGGACCTACAGACGTGCGAGGACGGAGGCCGGCTCGATGGGGCCGATCCGGGGTTGCCGAGCGAGCGGGCTGTCGATCGCGGAAGAGACCAGCTGGGGACGCTCGGAAGCGGGAACCATTTCCTCGAGGCGCAGGAGGTCGAGGAAATATTCGATCCAGGCGCGGCGGCCGCCTTCGGACTTTTTCCCGGACAACTGGTCGTCTCCATCCATACGGGATCGCGCGGGTGCGGTTATCAAGTATGCGACGATTATCTGAGGATCATGCAAAAAGCCGTTCACCGATACGATATCGCGCTGCCCGACCGGCAGTTGAGCTGCGCGCCGATCGGTTCCCCCGAGGGCAGGGAGTATTTCGCGGCGATGTGTTCCGCGGCCAATTTCGCGCGCGCCAACCGCCAGGTGATAACCCATCGAGTCCGCGAGGCGTTCGGGCATGCGATGGGGATGGCTCCGGCGGGGCTGGGAATCGGCGTCGTCTACGACGTTTGCCACAACATCGCCAAGATGGAAACTCATGAGGTGGACGGGCGGAAAAGGAAGCTTTGCGTCCACCGCAAAGGGGCGACGCGCGCCTTTCCGAAGGGGCATCCGGAGGTTCCGGAGCGCTACCGTCTCGTGGGGCAGCCCGTGCTCGTTCCGGGTTCGATGGGGACGTGGACATACGTGCTGGTGGGTACTCCCGAGGCGATGAAGGCGACTTTCGGAACGACCTGCCACGGCGCGGGGCGGATGATGAGCCGCACCCAGGCCGCCAAGCGTATCCAAGGGCAGGCGCTGGCGCGCGAGCTGAAGAAAGAAGGCATCATCGTCCGAACCGATTCCTACCGCGGCCTGGCGGAGGAGGCCCCTTTCGCGTATAAGGACGTTTCGGAGGTGGTCGAGGCTTGCCATGGGTCCGGCATCTCTCGTAAAGTAGCACGATTGAAGCCTCTCGGAGTGGTCAAGGGATGATACTGGGAATAGATCGACTCAAGATGGCTGCCGTCGCGGCTGGCGTTTGGATGTTGGCCGGAGGGACTATCGCCTCGGCCGAAGTGGTCTTGCGGGGCATCCGGTGGTATGTCGTGGAATCGACGGAGCGCGGTCGCGGCCAGCGAACCGAGGTCAGCTCATGGAAGGAGTCTCCGGGGCTTGAAGTCCGTGTCAAACCGCGGGCCGTGCTGGTCGTGGCGAATCGCGGTCCCAAGGCGGAAGAGGGCGTGCTGCTCCGTTATGCGGTGAGCGGCCGGGTGGCTCGGATAGGAGATGCCGGATCGGAAGGAATCTGGACTGTCCCCTTTTGGGTCGAGGAGAAGAGAATTCCGGTCTTGAAGAGCAATCAAACAAAAGAAATATGGATCGAGGAATTGTCGTTGCGCATGCGACGGCACCTGAGACGGCTCTATCGCGCGGGCTTTTGGTTGAAGGCGATAAAAATACAAATCGTGGCGGAGCCGCGGCAGGAGCAAAGCTTCGACGCTCGCCGGATTCTTGAGCAGGAGTTGCCGGTTGACGGATTTCCTGCGGGAGGCTGAATGAACGATTTCAAGATTCTGCGAAGCGATCCGGAGGGGGCCCGCCGCGCCATGCGGAACCGGTCGGGACGGTATGCTCCCTATTTGGAGGAGTTTTACCGGATCGACGAGGAGCACCGCTCGCTGCTCCAGGAGGTCGAGACGCTGCGCGCCAAAAGGAACTCGTCCTCCGAAGATATCGCGAAGGCCAAGAAGAGCCGTGACGAGACCCGAGCCCAGTCTTTGATGCAGGATGTATCGCAGCTGAAAAAAAACCTTCAAGAGAAGGAGGGTCGACTGGAGGGGTTTTCCGGAAAGTTGAGGGAATGCCTGCTCAGCATACCGAATATACCGCACGCCTCCGTCCCGGTAGGCAAAGAGGAGAGCGAGAACGTCGAAAAGCGGAAGGGAAAAGCGGCGCCTAGACAATTTAATTTCAAGCCGCGCGATCATCAAACGATCGGCGAGCGCTTGGGGATTTTGGATCCCGTTGGAGCCGCGAAGCTATCGGGCGCCCGGTTTTCCCTTTTATGGGGCGCGGGCGCCCGCTTGGAAAGGGCCCTCATTGGATTCATGCTGGACCTGCATGTTGGGCAGCATGGGTATGTCGAGGCCTGGCCTCCGTACCTCGTGCGTCCTGAAATCCTCGAGGGGACGGGGCAACTTCCAAAATTTCGGGAGGACATGTACTGTACGAGACCGTCGGGCCAGGACGAGCAAGACTACGGGGAAATGTTCTTGATCTCGACGGCGGAAGTCCCCCTGACGAACCTCGTGAGAGAGGAAGTGTTGGATCCGGCTCGCCTCCCCCTGCGTTATACGGCCTTCACCCCGTGTTTCCGTCAGGAGGCCGGATCCTACGGCAAGGATACCCGAGGACTCATCCGTGTCCACCAGTTCGACAAAGTGGAGCTCGTATGGATCACGCGCCCGGAGGGCTCGATGGAGGCGCTTGAAGCGCTGACCCATCACGCGGAGCGGGTCTTGGAGCTTTTGGACATTCCATACCGCGTGATCGAGTTGTGCACGGCGGACCTGGGATTCGCATCCTGCAAGAGTTACGACCTGGAGGTATGGATGCCGTCGGAGGGTCGCTACCGGGAGATATCTTCCTGCTCCAATTGTTGGGATTTTCAGGCGCGGCGGATGAACGCGCGGATGCGCAAGGACCCGAAATCGGCGCCCGAATTCGTGCATACCCTCAACGGCAGCGGCGTAGCGGTCGGGAGGTTGTTCGCCGCGATCCTGGAAAATTTTCAGAGAGAAGACGGCTCCGTCGAGATCCCGCAGGCCCTGCAGTCGTATTTCGGAAGCGCGGATATCCGGGTCTAGCGCCGTGGCCACGGCGCCAATAAACCCATGAGGGCTATGCCGCCGCGCGGGGCGCGCCGGCGAGCGTCCTCCAACAGATGCGCAGCGCGCTTAGAAAGATGACATAGGCGCATCCGACGATCAGCAGAATCATGGCGATGTTGAGCGCTACGATGAAGCCGCCCGCCGAGGCCGGCCAATAGTTCTTCACGATCATTTCGTAAGCCGCAAGGGTCGTGGTGGTTGTGACAAAAAGCATCGGCAGCAGGGTGACCCACAGATAACGGACCTTGCCGGCGTTGACCAGCAGAACGGTTCCCACGCACAAGGCGATCGCGGCAAGCATCTGGATTGCGATGCCGAACATCGGCCAAATAGTGCGTATGCTTGCGTTCCAGATGAGACATCCCCACCCCCCCACGACGAGCGCGGTGGACAGTATGGAGCCGGGAACCCAGTCGGCCCGGCCGAATGGCGCGTGGATCTTGCCGGCGAACTCCTGGACGAGAAAACGGGCGATCCGGGTGCCGGTGTCGATGGTCGTCAGGATGAACAGCGCCTCGAACATGATGGCGAAATGGTACCAGTAGTGCATGAGACCCTTGAGACCGGGCAGTCCGCTGAATATCTGGGCCATGCCCACCGCCAGGAGGACCGATCCGCCGGTTCGTCCTCGGAGGGACGACTCGCCGACGGCGCGCGTGAGCTCCTCTAGGTGGACCTCGGAAAACCCGTGGGCCGCCGCGACGGCGCTCCACTCGCCGACCGGAACGTTGATCGCATAATAATCGCCCGGCTCCATCGAGCAGGCGGCCAGGAGGCAAACGATCCCGACCAGGCTCTCGATGAGCATGCAACCATAGCCGATGGGGCGCGCGTGCGACTCGGAAGAGATCATCTTCGGCGTCGTCCCCGATGAGACGAGGGCATGGAACCCCGAGATGGCCCCGCACATGATCGTGATGAAGACAAATGGAAACACGTGTCCCGGGACGATGGGTCCCCCCCTCCAAAATTGGCTGATCGCTGGAAACCGGATCGTCGGGTTGACGACGAGCACGCCGAGCACCAGGATCGCGAGGGTGCCGATTTTCATATAGGAGCTGAGATAATCCCTCGGGCATAGGAGCATCCAGACCGGAAGCACCGAGGCGACGAAACCGTAGACCATCATCGCCAGCGTAATCCCTGCGCGGTCGAGAAGGAACACATGGTGGAGCCAGGGCGTCTGGGGCACGAAGCGGCCCAGCACGACGGCGGCGAGAAGAGCGGCGACGCCGAAGACGGAGGCCCCGCGGATCGCGGCGGGATCACCCGCGCGCAGCCGGTAGATATATAGGCCCATGCAAAGCGCGATGGGAATGCTCGATGCGATCGTAAAAGTGCCCCAGGAGCTCTCCGCGAGGGCGTTGACGACCACGAAACCCAACCCGGCCAGCGCGACGATGACGACGAAGAGTATCGCGATTCCGGTCGCCACGCCGGCGACCGGACCGATTTCTCCCCGTGCGATTTCGGCCAGGGATCTCCCTTGGCGGCGCATCGAGGCGACCAGGATGACGAAGTCCTGCACCGCTCCGCCGAGCACCACGCCGACCAGCAGCCAAAGCAGGCCTGGAAGATAGCCGTACTGAGCCGCCAAGACGGGTCCGATCAACGGCCCGGCGCCGGAAATCGCCGCGAAATGGTGGCCGAAAAGAACAAGGGGATGAGTCGGATGGTAATTATGGCCGTCCTTGAGAACGTGCGCCGGGGTCTTTCGCGAAGCGTCCAACGCGAAAACCTTCGCGGCGAGAAAGGCGCTGTAGTAGCGATACGCCAGCGTCATGACGCACAAGACGCACAGCATGAGCGGCAAGGAGTGCATGTTCTATGTTTTCCGGCGCGCCGGCCGCAGCCACCCTCGCCGCAGGAGCTCCTCCGCGATCTGAATCGAGTTAAGGGCGGCGCCTTTCAATAGATTGTCG
>JACQPI010000126.1 GCA_016207585.1 Elusimicrobiota bacterium
GAAGGCCGGCCGTCCGACGAATGAGGGCCTTGGCCTCCCGGACGGCCGCGGGGCCGCAGGCAAGGATGTTTTTCAAAACGGCGCCGACGCGTGCGTCCAGCTCGCTTTCGGGGGCTGTTTCATGGACGAGCCCGATGGAGCGGGCGGTCTGGGCGCCGAATCGCTCGCCGGTCAAAAAGTAGCGCCGGGCTTGGCCGGGGCCGATCTTGGGAAGCACGAAAGAGGATACGACGGCCGGCAGGATGCCGAGCCTGCATTCCGAGAAAGCCATGACCGCGTTATCCGCGGCGACCGCGATGTCGCAGGCCGCCACGATCCCGAGACCCCCTCCGAAACAAGCTCCGTGAACACGGACGATCACCGGAACAGGGCACTCGTCGATCGTCCGGCACATCGCCACCAGGCGCGCCGCATCCTTGCGGCTCTGGACCGGGGCGAGCCCGGAGGCCCTGCGCATCCAGCGGATATCGGCTCCCGCGCAAAAGTCTTGGCCCGCGCCCCGGACGACGACGGCGCGCAGCTCGCGTTCCTTGGAGAGTCCCTGAAAACATTTCGTGAGCGCCGCGATCGCCGACTCGTCGAAGGCGTTGCGCGCCTCCGGACGGTTGAGGGTTACGGTCGCCACGACTCCCTGTTTTTCGATTCGCAGCGGACTCATATCGAAGCGTGGAGATTGGGCAGGCCCTTACATCCGAAAGACGGGGGCGTAGGGCGGGCCGGCGGGTCCGAGGCCGGCGATCTCCAGGCACCAGCCCACGACCTTGCGGGTGTCGGCGGGTTCGAGAATCCCGTCGTCCCAGAGCCGCGCGCTCCCGAAATAAGGATGGCCTTCCATTTCGTATTGCCTGCGGATGGGCGCCGCGATCGCTTCTTTTTCGGCGGCGGTGAGGGTCTTCCCAGTCCGTTGCGCCTGGGCTCCCTTGACGATCGTCATGACCATCGCGGCCTGTTCCGCGCCCATCACCGAGACGCGGGCGTTGGGCCAGGTGAACAAGAACCGCGCGTCGTAGGCCCGGCCGCACATCGCGTAATTCCCGGCCCCGTTGGACGCGCCGGTGACGACGGTGATTTTGGGGACCGGGACGGTCGAGACGGCTTGGACGATCTTGGCTCCGTTCTTGACGATCCCGCCCTGCTCCGCTTCCTTGCCCACCATGAAACCGGTGATGTTTTGGAGGAAAACGAGGGGGATTTTCCGCTGGCCGCAGAGCTCGATAAAATGGGCGCCCTTGAGCGCCGATTCGGAGAAGAGGATTCCCTGGTTCGCCACGATTCCCGCCTCCCGGCCCAGCCAGCGCGCGAAACCGCACACGAGGGTCTTGCCGTAGTTGGCCTTGAACTCGTGGAAGCGGCTGCCGTCGACCAGTCGGGCGATCACCTCCTTGGCATCCGTGGGGCGCCGCAGGTCCGGGTGGATCAGGCCGTAGAGGTCGTCAACGGGGTAGCAAGGCTCCTCGACCGGGCCGGCTGCCGCGGGCTTGGGCGTGTTGAGGTGTTCGACGGTCGAGCGCAAGAGGGCGATGGCGTGCTCGTCCGAGTCCGCCAGGTGGTCCGTGACGCCGGAAATCTTGGAATGCATCTCGCCGCCGCCGAGCTCCTCTTCGTTCGACTCCTCGCCGGTCGCGGCCTTGACCAACGGCGGGCCCCCTAGGTAGATGGTTCCCGTGCCGCGCACGATGATCGCCTCGTCCGACATCGCCGGCACGTAGGCCCCTCCGGCGGTGCACATCCCCATGACGGCCGAAACCTGCGGGATGCCGAGCGAGGAGAGGACCGCCTGGTTGTAGAATATCCGTCCGAAATGTTCCTTGTCGGGGAAGACCTCCGCCTGCTTGGGGAGATAGACGCCGCCCGAATCGACGAGATACAGGCAGGGAAGGCGGTTCTCCAGGGCGACTTCCTGAGCGCGCAGGTGCTTTTTGATCGTCTCCGGATAGTATGTCCCGCCCTTGACGGTCGCGTCGTTGGCGACGACGACGCACCAGCGCCCCGAGACCCGCCCCACGCCGGTCACGATGCCGGCGGCCGGCACCTCGTCCTCGTGCATCCCAAGAGAGGCGAGGGGGGAAAGCTCGATCCATGGGCCGCCTGGGTCCAAGAGCTTTTGGATGCGCTCCCGCGCCGGCAGTTTCCCTCGGCTCCGGTGCAGTTTGTGGGCTTCGGGAGAGCCGCCTTGGCGGACGCGCTTGAGTTTATCCCGAAGGTCCTCGAGGAGTTTCTGGTGATGCTTGCGGTTCGCGCCGGAATCGCCGGACTCCGGGTCGAAATCGCTGGCGATACGGGGGGTATCGGAGGGCACAACCGCGCCGCCCGGTTTCTCGGGAGACGGCGGCGCCGCCCGGTGCTTGAGGTTGGAATGAGCGCGGTCGGTCATCGGATCCGGCCCAGCCGCGCGATCTCGTCGTAGAGGTACACCGCGCTGCGGATCCCCTTGTGGAAATCCGCCACGTGGAGGCTTTCGTTCTCCGAGTGGGGGTTGGTGTAGGGATCCTCCACGCCGATGAGAAGCGCCGGCGCGCCGCCCAGCACCTTGGCGAAAGGGCCGACGAATGGAATCGAGCCGCCGCAGCCCATCGCGACCGCGCCGCGTCCATAACCTTTGGTCAGGGCGCGTCGCGCCGCCTCGAAGACGGGGCCCGTCGGATCCGTCGTCCACCAGGGACCCTTGATCGCGTTATGGAAGGCGACCCGAGCGCCCCAGGGGGCATGCTTCTTTAGCTGGCCGAGAAGAAGCCTCAGCGTCCGACCGGTTTCCATATCCGGCACGGTTCGGATGCCGACATGGCACCAGGCGCTCTCGTTGATGATGTTGGCGCAGTCCTTGCGGGAAGAAGCCTGGATGGCGTTGACCGAGACGGAGGGGAGGTACCAGATTTTCTCCAGAATTCCGGCGTGCCCTCCCGTGATCCGCGTGGACGGGAAGAGCTGCGCCTGTTTGCGCAGGACCTTCTCGCCGTAGGAAAGCGACGCCAGTTGCCGCTTCTCCTTGGCGGAGAGACGCCGCACTTGGTCGTAGATGCCCGGGATCGCGATGCGCCCTTCCCGGTCCGTCAAGGTCGCCAGCATTTTCGAAAGCGCCAGGACCGGGTCGGGGAGCGGACCTCCCCACATGCCGGAGTGGAGCGGATGGTCCATCGTCTTGACCTCGACGTCCACGGAGACGAGCCCGCGCAGCGTCGTCGTGATGCTGGGGAGTCCGACGTCGAAATTGCCGGTGTCGGTCAGGACGATGGCGTCGGCCTGCATCTTCTTGGCGTATTTCGACAGAAAGAGCTGAAGGTGTTGGGAGCCTATTTCCTCCTCGCCTTCGATGATGACCTTCACGTTCAGGGGCAGGCGTCCCGCGGTCCGCAGGTAGGACGAGATCGCGCTCGTGTGTACGACGACGCCCGCCTTGTCGTCGGCCGTGCCCCGGCCGTAGAGGCGCCCGTCGCGAGGGGTCGCCTTGAAGGGGTCGCTCCTCCACAGCTCGCGCCGGCCGGGAGGCTGAACGTCGTGATGGGCATAGAGGAGCAGCGTCGGCTTGCCGGGGGCGTGGAGCCAGTCCGCGTAAACGTACGGGTGCGCCTTGCCGATCCTGAGTATCTCGACGTTTTCCAAACCTCGGCGGCGCAGAAGCTCGCCGACCGCCTCGGCCGATCTTTGGACCGCTTCCGGCGGGAAACCGGGGAAACTGACGCTGGGAATCGCGACCAGGCGCGACAGATCGGCGATCCACTGGGACTGGTTCTTGCGGCAATGCCGGATGGCTGGGGTGATCATGATGAATCCATCATATCGTGGCGGAGTGGGCCTGTCAAGCTCCCCACCCCCTCGACCTCACCCATTTTTTTGACGGGCCCTGCGGGCAGCAACATAGATTCCGGTTTGTACCCGCTTCCCGATGGGAGAGATATCGGACGGAGACCGGGCAGCGGTCCTTTTTACTGTTTTCTACGAAATGCCAAAATGGCATGTCATACGAAGCGGTCTCCCGGAGGGTATCGACACCCGGGCCTAGCCCATTCGGACCTGTCTAA
>JACQPI010000133.1 GCA_016207585.1 Elusimicrobiota bacterium
CTCGCCGGCCTCATCTGGCTCGGCGGGATGGCCGCGCTGGGGGCCGAGCCTCCTCGGCTGCCCGAGCCGGTGCCCGTTCCGCTGTCCGGGGATCCGATGCAGGCGACGGTCCACCGGCTGGCGAACGGCTTGACCGTCTACCTCAGCCCTAATCCCCTGGAGCCCCGCGTGAGCGCCCGGATCGTGGTTCGGGCCGGCTCCAAACAGGACCCGCCCGACAGCACGGGCATGGCGCACTATCTGGAGCATATGCTGTTTAAGGGAAGCCGGAGCTTGGGGACGCTCGATTACGCGAAAGAAGAAAAACATCTCAAGGAGATATCGCGGCTTTACGACGAATTGTTCTTAGCCTCCTCCACCGCGGCGCGGGAGGCGATCTATGTCCGCATCGACGCCGAGAGCGTCCAGTTGAGCTCCTACGCGGTTCCCAACGAGATAGACCGGCTTTACAACGAGAAGGGGTTTCAGGGCGTCAATGCGTTCACGACCGAGGAGAACACCGTCTACGTCTGCAACTTCCCGGCGAACCGCGCCGAACTGTGGGCCCGCGTCGAGGCGGACCGGTTCGCCCACCCGGTTTTCCGGCTGTTCCAGTCCGAGATCGAGGCGGTGTTCGAGGAAAAGAACCGTTCCATGGACAACGCCGCCCGGATACTTGACGAGGCGTTGGAGCGGCAGCTCTATAAGGTCCATCCGTACGGGCAGTACACCGTGCTGGGCAGCACGGAGCACTTGAAAAATCCCTCCCTTTCCAAGATGTATTCCTTTTTCGACGCGTATTACCGTCCGAACAACATGGCGTTGGTTTTATCCGGCGACTTTCGGCGCGAGGAGATGCTGAGGCTGATCGAAAAACATTTCGGGAACTGGCGTCCGGCGGCTGATATTCCGCGTCGCGAGTGGCCGGTGCCGGTGCCCAGGGGCGCGGAGCGCGTCGAGGTCCGCTACGAGGCCGAGGAACAGGCGACGATCGCGTGGCTGACGGCTCCCCGCAGCAGCCCCGACGCGGACGCCTTGGCCGTGATGGACATGGTGATCGACAACGCCGCGGCGGGCCTGCTCAATCTGGAGCTCAACCAGGCGCAAAAAGTCAAGGAGTCCGGCTCCTACCCGCGCCTTTTGAACGACGCGGGAGCGTGGTACGTCTGGGCGGTTCCCAAAAAAGGGCAGTCGCTGGAGGAGGCGCAGCGCCTATTGCTCGAGACGGTCGAACACCTCAAGACCGGCCGCTTTACCGAGGAGGACGTGCGGGCGATCATCACCGATTTCGAGGTCGATGCAAAGAAAAAGCTCGAGTCCAACGATAGCCGGGCCGCGCTCATGGAGGAATCGTTCGCGGGCAGAGAGGAGTGGGCTTTCACCGCCGCGCGGCTCGACCGCCTGCGCCGCGTGACCAAGCAGGACGTCCTGCGTGTCGCCCGCCGTTACCTCGGCCCGGATCGCGTCATCGCGTACCGCCGGGAAGGGCGCCCGTCGCTGCAGCCGATCTCGAAGCCGAAATTCACGAAAATCGCCCTGGACCCCGACCGGCGCTCCCCGTTTTTTGAGGAGTTGCGCCGGCTGGAGGCGCGGCCCCTTGCGCCAAGGTGGCTCCAGGCCGGCCGGGACTATGAGGTCCGGGAGCTTCCCTGGGGCAAGCTCTATTGGACGCGCAATCCGTTGAACGACCTGTTCTCGATCTCCTTCGAGTTCGACCGGGGCTGGCGGCACGACCGGCTCTTGTGCGAGGCGGTTTCCTTACTGGGGTTGTCCGGCGCGGCAGGCCTATCGGCCGAGGATTTCAAAAAACGGCTGTACGCCCTGGGAGCGTCGATGGAGACTTCCTGCGGGGAACAGGAGTCTTCCGTGCGGCTGAGCGGCCTGGACGCCAATTTCGAAAAATCGCTGGAACTGCTGCTGAGCCGCTTGAGTTCTCCACGGCCCGCCCCGGGCACGTTGGCGCGGATGATCGGTGTCCGCGTGGGGGCGCATCGGGATCAAAAAAAGGATCCCGGTTTCATGCATCGCGCGCTGGGCGAGTTCGCGATGCGAGGGAGCGAAAGCGCGGCGCTCAACGACCTCTCCGACGCGGAGCTTGAGGGAATGAAGGAGTCCAAGCTCCTGGAGCTCATTCGCTCGATTTTCGCCTATCGGCGCAGCGCGCTCTACGCGGGCCCGCGCCTCCCGGCGTCCCTGGAGAAGGCGCTCTCGGCGGGAGGGCCGCCGTACCGGACGGCGCCGGCGCGCGTCCCGCGCCGTTACGTGAAGCCGGCGGCTGCGCGGATACTGCTGACGCACCGCGACATGGTGCAGTCCCGCGTCGGCCTCTTCGCCGCGGATGAGGCATTCGATCCGGACAAGGTCGTGGATTATCAGTTCTACAACGAGTACATGGGGGGCATGAGCGGCGTGATCTTCCAGGAGGTGCGCGAAACCAGGGCTCTGGCCTACTCGGCATCCGGAAGCTATAAACCGGGCGCCCGCCGGGAAGACGAGAGCTTGCTGGTCGGCGCCGCCGGATGCCAGGCGGATAAGACGATCGAGACCGCGGCGTTGATGGGAAGCCTGCTGGGCAAAATGCCGGTCTCGGCGGAACGGTTTCGCTTGGCGCGCCGGGCCCTGGAAGAGGCGTATCGGTCGGACGTGGTGACATTCCGCCAGATTCCGGGGACGCTCCTCGCGTGGGAGTGGCAGGGGATCTCCGGGGGAGATCCGCGCCCCGCCAGATTCCAAAAAGTCCTTCAATACAGCCAAAAGGATATCGAGGGCTTCGCTCGGCGTTTCCAGGACAAGCCCCTTACCGTCTACATGCTCGGCAACCGCGAGCGCATCGACCTGCCGGGGCTCCGAGTCGTGGGGACGCTGGAGGAAAAGACGATTGACGAGTTGGTCCCCTATTGATTCGCCGCCGGGGGGCCGGTTCGCCTTCTGCGTTTTCTTTTTTTTGAGGGAGCGGGCGGCAGTTGCAGCAAGCGCACGATCTCTTCCCCGTACAGCCGGCGCTTTCGCTCGCTGAGAGCGCAAAGCCACGCCTGGGGGTCCGGGCCCTGCGACGGGGCTTTCGCGAGGCCGCGAAGGTCTTCCGTCGTTAGAATAACGACCGGCTCCACCCCTCGGGCCTGCGCTTTCGACTTTCGCCACTGCCGCAGCGCTTCATATCGGCAGAACATATCATGCTCCCATTGAGGGGGAGCCTTGCGCTCGGGGGGGTTTTCGATCGGACTGTGAGCTAGGCCGGAGCGGACCGCCTCCAATAAGTCCCGCCCGTAATTTCGAAAGAGGTAAGACGTCATTCCGGAAGTCTTCTCCAGCGCCGCTCGATCGCCGGGCAGGAGGTGGGCGACGCGCACCAACAGCGCTTCCGGCAGCACGCGAAAGGGCGCGCGATCCAACTCGGCCGCCGTTCGTTCCCGATACAGATAAAGCTCCTTGAGGACAGCCCGCGACTGCGGGCTCAGCTGCCGCGCCCCGGAAAGCCTCCAAAATCCATCGGGATCGAAAATCCGCTCCGTCGGTTCGAGACGCTCCAGGCGGCCGAATTCTTCCTTCGCCTCTTGGAGGAGATCCCGCTCCTCGAGTTCGGCATGAAGCTTGTCGCGAAGCGGCAGAAGGAAATGGGTGTCGCGGTAGGCGTACTCGATGTGCTCGCGGCTCAGGGGCCGGCGGCTCCAATCGGCGCGTTGCAGTTTCTTGGATAGGGTGACGGCGAAATAGCGCTGGATGATCGGCGCCAAGCCCAGCTGTTTGGAGCCGAGGAGGCGGGCCGCGGCCATCGTGTCGAACAGATGGGCGATCTCGAAGCCGTACTCGCCCTTGAGACACTGCACGTCGTACTCGGCGGCGTGGAACACCTTCTCGATATTCTCATCGCGCAGCAGGGGGCCCAGCGGGGACATGTCCTTGATGGCCAGCGGGTCGACGATGAAGTTGTCCGCGTCGGTCGAGATTTGGATGAGGCATATCTTGGGATGGTAGGAATAGAAGCTGTCCGACTCGATGTCCACGGCGATGCGCGAAGACGCCGAGAGCTCCGCGGCCAGGGACTCAAGGTCGTCGAGGTCTTCGATGAGATAAAGTGATTTGCTGGAATCTGCGCCCATGGAGGCTGTTGTCTAAACGGGAACCCAATCGACCGACGCCCTCCCGGCGCTGAGGGGACGCCATAGTATGAGCGCCATTTTGGTTTTTGTCAATATGACCGCGAAAGACTCCGTCCGGAAGTTTTCGCCGCGAGGCAGATTCGTTGCGCATGTGATGAATATGGCGATGAGAATAGGATTTCCCGGGAACAAGAAGGTCGCGGCCGAATTCGACGGCTTTACCGTCCTGACGGACCAGCCGAAGGAGGCGGGGGGCGACGGGGCCGCTCCGGCGCCCTTCAGCCTCTTCTTGGCGTCCATTGGGACTTGCGCCGGGATATTCGTCTTGAGTTTTTGCCGCAAACGCGACATCCCCACCGAAGGCCTGGAAATCGTCCAAACGGAGGAGTGGGACGATACCGAGCACCGAGTTTCCAAAATCACTCTTGAGATCGTGCTGCCGAAGAATTTCCCGGAAAAGTATCGGGACAGCCTGGTTCAAACGGCGAACCTCTGCACGGTTAAAAAACATCTCTTCCAGCCCCCCATCTTCAAAGTGCTGACGACTTGCCGGCCGGGGAATTAGCTCTCCGTTGCCAGAAGATTTTTGGCGCCCTTGAAATGGCGATATTCATGTGCCATAATTGGGTTAAAGACGCCGGCAAGACGCTAAAATTCCGTCGGAGAGAATGATTTTATGTCCAATCGCTTCACCGAACGCGCGCAACGGGTCATCCTGATCGCCCAGGAGGAGGCCAAGCGCCTGAACCACGATTACGTGGGAACGGAGCACATCCTCCTCGGATTGATCGCCCTGGGGGAGGGCGTCGCGGCCCAAGTCCTCGCCAATCTGGGGGTCGATTTACGCCGGGTCCGCTCGGAGATCGAGAAGATCGTCGGAACCGGGGACAATGTCATGCTGCTGGGGGAGATCCCCTTCACCCCCCGAGCGAAAAAGGTCCTCGAATACGCGGTCGAGGAGGCCCAGCACATGGGCCATTCCTATGTCGGGACGGAGCACCTGCTTTTGGGCCTCATCCGCGAGGAGGAGGGCGTCGCCGCGCGGGTGCTCGAGAATTTGGGGCTGCGCCTCGACGTGGTGCGCGAGGAAGTCCTGAACCTGCTCGGAGAGGGGCAGACGCCGCGCGTCGGAAGCAGCGGCGGCGGGCACCAACAACAGGCGCCCGCCCGCGGCAAAACGAAAACACCGACCCTCGACGAGTTCGGCCGCGACCTGACGGTGTATGCCCGGGAGGGCCGGCTCGACCCGGTCATCGGCCGCGCCGATGAGATCGAGCGCATCATCCAGATCCTGGCGCGGCGGACCAAGAACAATCCCGTCCTCATCGGAGACCCCGGGGTCGGAAAGACCGCTGTGGTCGAGGGCCTGGCGCAGAAGATCGCCGGCGGGGACGTGCCCGAGATACTCCTGTCCAAGCGCGTTTTGACGCTGGACCTGGCCGCGGTCGTGGCGGGAACCAAATACCGCGGGGAATTCGAACAGCGGCTCAAGAACATCATCGAGGAAATCCGCCGCTCCAAGAACACGGTCATCCTGTTTATTGACGAGCTCCATACCGTGATCGGCGCCGGCGCGGCCGAGGGAGCCATCGACGCATCCAATATGCTCAAGCCGGCGCTGGCGCGGGGAGAATTGCAGTGCATCGGCGCCACGACGCTCGACGAGTACCGCAAATACATCGAGCACGACGCCGCCCTGGAGCGCCGCTTCCAGCCCGTGATGGTCGATCCGCCCAGCGTGGAAGAGACGGTCGATATTTTGAAGGGGCTGCGTGAAAAATACGAGGCCCATCACAAGGTCAAGTACGACGACGCGGCGCTGGAGGCCGCGGCATCCTTGGCGGACCGCTACATCACCGACCGCTTCCTGCCGGACAAGGCGATCGATCTAATGGACGAGGCGGGCTCCCGGGCGCGCCTGCAGACGACGCAGACACCTCCGACCTTCAAGGAGAAAGAGGCGGAAATCGAGGCGGTCGTCAAGGAGAAGGCGGGGGCGATCAGCAACCAAGAGTACGAAAAGGCGGCGCGGCTGCGCGACAAGGAGAAGGAGCTTCGCAAGGCGCTGGAGGAATCCAAGAAGAAGTGGCGCGAGAAGCGGGACCAGACCGTCCCGGCGATCACTTCCGAGGACATCGCGACGGTCGTCAGCAAGTGGACCGGCGTGCCGGTGAACCGCCTGACCGAATCCGAGACGGACAAGCTCATGCATATGGAGGACACCCTCCACAAGCGCGTCATCGGCCAGCACGAGGCGATCAAGGCCATCGCGCAGGCGATCCGGCGCTCGCGCACGGGGCTTAAGGACCCCAAAAAACCCATCGGGTCCTTCCTGTTCCTGGGGCCGACCGGCGTGGGCAAGACGGAACTGGCGCGGGCCTTGGCCGAATTCCTCTTCAGCAATGAGGAGGCGCTGATCCGCATCGATATGTCGGAGTACATGGAGAAGTTCGCGGTGAGCCGGCTCATCGGCGCGCCTCCGGGCTACGTGGGGTACGAGGAAGGCGGTCAGCTCACCGAGGCGGTCCGCCGCAAGCCGTATTCCGTGGTGCTGCTCGACGAGATCGAGAAGGCGCATCCGGATATCTTCAATATCCTGCTGCAGGTGATGGACGACGGCGTTCTCAGCGACAACCTCGGCCACAAGGTCAGTTTCAAGAACACGGTCTTCATCATGACCTCCAACGTCGGCGCGC
>JACQPI010000128.1 GCA_016207585.1 Elusimicrobiota bacterium
CTATAAACTATAAATTATCAAGGAACAAAAGTGTCCTGTGTCAAAAGTGTCCTTGTCAAAAATGTTAGGATACGGCCGATCTTCGCGGCGACGCCATGAAACTAAAATATCTCCGCATGATTCGCTCCATGGGAGAGAACACGCAGCTCCGAGATAGCGGAGAATGGAGCGTGTATATCGTCCGCTGCCGAGACGCAAGCTTATACACCGGAATAGCCAAGGACGCGCGCGCCCGCGTTGAAAGGCACAACACGGGCAAGGGCGCGGCCTATACGCGTACGCGCCGGCCCGTCCGCCTGCTCTACGTCAAAAGCGGCCTGACCCGGTCGGAAGCCCTCATCCATGAGGCAAGAATCAAGAGGATGCCGCGCCCCAAGAAATTGGAGCTTGCGAAGATTCCATCATGAGGACGTGGAAGGATTTAAAACATACGCTGCTCAACGGCCGATGGCCCCATCAACCGCTTTTGATCGGGCTGGATTTTGACGGCACGTTGTCGCCCCTCGTCCATAAACCCGCTCTCGCCCGCCTTCCCGCCGATATTCGCCGGCTCCTGCGGCGCTTGGCACGCGGCTCCGGAATAGGAGTGGCGATCGTCAGCGGCCGGAGCCTGGAAGACATCACGGCGCGCGTCGGAATGCGGGGGATTTACTACTCGGGGAACCATGGCCTGGAGATTCGAAGCCCCCGGGCCGTCTGGCGGCATCCAAAAACCGCCAAGGCCTCCCGCGACATCCGGCGCTTGAACGGAATATTATCCCCAGCGCTCAAGAGCTTTCCAGGAACGCTCATTGAGAACAAAGGCCCTACGCTCAGCATCCATTATCGCGGGACGGCCTCGGGGAAAACAGCCGCGAACACGTGCGGAATAACTTCCTTCTGACTCGCCACCTGCGCGACTACATGCTTCTATTCTTGTTTGCCGAGAACCGGGACGCGGATTTCATCCGGCTCTAAGGGTCAGGAACTCCTGGAGGCCGGCAGGCGTATCGCCGTGAGCTCTTCAATGAGACGCGCCGCCCAAAAATAGATGTTCTGCTCTTTGAGCCGGCCGCGGAGGTTCGCCATGCGCCTCGTCTGCTCCTCCGGAGCCATTTCGATCGCGGCGCGGATGGCGTCGGCCGTCCGGCCCGTATCGTAAGGGTTTACGATGACGGCGTCGCGCATTTCCCACGCCGCCCCGGTGAAGCGGCTCAGGATCAGGACGCCGGATTCGTCGGCGCGGGACGCTACGAACTCCTTGGCGACCAGGTTCATCCCATCCGCCAAGGAAGTCACCATGCAAAAATCGGCGGCCCGGTAGAACGGTTCGATCTCCGCGTGGCTGTGGTGCGTGTTCAAAAGGACGATCGGGCGGTAGTCCTTGCCTTTGAATTTCTGGTTTATGCGCTCCGCCTCCAACTCCACCTCGGTCATATGGTCCTGATAGCGCTTGATCCGCGTCCGGCTGGGAGCGCCCAGCTCCACGAAAACGACCCGGCCCGCGTAGACCGGATACCTCTCGAGGAATCGCTCGATCGCCCGAAACCTTTCCACGATTCCCTTCGTGTAATCGACGCGGTCCACCCCGACGCCGAGGATCGGGGCCTTGACGCCGAGATTCTGCAGCAGGCGCCCCTTGTCCGGCAAGTCCTTTAATGGAACCGCTGGATCCGGGAAGGCGATGCTGATGGGCAGCGGCTTGACCAGCGTCATGTGGCCTCGCCTCTGCACGGCGAAACGTTCCCAATCGATGCGGGACTCCAGAGTGCGGTCGACCGTTTCCAAGAAATTGTTGCAGTGGAACTGGATATGGAAACCGACCAGGTCGGCTCCCAACATGCCGTCCAACAACTCCCTCTGCCAGGGACAAATCCCGAAAGCCTCGGGATTCGGCCACGGGATGTGCCAAAACAGGGCGACGCGCGCGTCCGGGCGGCGCTGCTTGATCAATCGCGGCAGGAGAGCGAAATGATAATCCTGCACGAGCACGCAGGGCTCCTCGGTTCCCCGCAGCTCCTCGGCTAGAGCCTCGGCGAACTTTTCGTTGGCCGCCTGGTAGTGCCGCCAATCCTCCTCTCGAAAGATCGGGCGGGTGTGGGCGATATGGCACAGCGGCCACAACCCCTCGTTGGAGAAGCCGTAGTAGTAGCCGGCCTCCTCCTCCGAGCTCAGCCATACGCGCTTGAGGGTGTATTGAGGCTCATCGGGAGGAACCGCAATCCTATCATGCTCGTCCACGGTTTCGCGGTCCGCGTCGCCGGCCCCGTGGCCGATCCACATGCCTCCACAAGCCCTCAGGATCGGCTCGATGCCGGTCACCAGGCCGCTGGCCGGAACGATCACCTGGATCTTTTTACCCTGTCGGACATGCATATAGGGTTCCCTGTTGGCGACGACGAACAGCGGGCGCCCTCCCAATTTTTCCTTGACGTACTCCTTGAGTCGCTCGGCGGTCCAGAGCGACTGGGCGCGTTGGCGCAGCCTCGCCTCTTCCTCGGCCGCCGCGCGCGCCGAGGCAAGACTCCGCACCAACTGGTTCGCCTCCGAGGCAAGAGGCGCCAAGATGCCGCCCGGAGCGGAAAGAATATCCACCGTTTCTCCGGCTCGGATCTGTTTCATCCAACGGGCCATTTGATCGATGGGCGCCAGGATGTTCCAACGGATGATCAAAAGGCTCACCAGGGAGATGAGAAGAGCATGCAGCAATAGCCGGAAGAAATTGTGCCACCCCATCTCCCACAACCTGGCCTGAATGAAGGACGCGTCGCGTATGATCGTCAGGACCCCGAGAATCTGCCCATCCGACCGTATCGGAACCGCATAGAGGTGTCTTGTCTCCAACATCTTGGAGGCCGGCGCGGCGCTGCCCAACGCCGAGTGGACCAGAGGCCGCGCCCAATCGAGCTCCGGCGCCGTCGCCGGAAAAGAAGCCAGGGAATTCCCGCCCGCATCGTAGACCGCCAAGGCGATCAGCCCTTCGCGGCCGCCGTACTTTCCTACGACGCGCTCCAGTTTCCGGCGGTTGGGAGCGGACAAAGCCGCGGAATCGACCTCCTCGAATCTTCCCGCCAAGATCGCCCCCCGACGATCCAGATCCTGGCGCAGCTTGTCTTTTTCGCTGCGGATCTGGAAATAGGTGGAGATCGCCACGACCATCGAGGCTGCCAGGACAAGCGCGGCGATGAAGCGGAAAGTGATGCGCATAGCTATGAGAACGCTCTTCGGAGCAACGGCGGCGCCAGGAAGGTGGTCACGACGACCATTCCCACGACCGCGGCGTACAATGAGAACCCGATCATGCCGGAGGCCAGCCCGATCTGGGCGAAGATGAGACCGACCTCGCCGCGAGGAATCATACCGATGCCGACCCTCCAGCGGTTCAAGCCGGAAGTTCGCACCGCCCAACCGCTTGCCAGTTTTCCTCCGACGGCCAACACCACCAACGCCGCGGCCAGACCGATCATGCCCAAGTTGCCCGGGATGAACGGATTATACTCGCTCAAGCGTACCTTGGCCCCGACCATGACGAAGAATATGGGGACGAAAACGTCCGCGAGCGGCTTCAGGGCCCCGTCGATGTCCTCGCGTTTGTCGGTACCGGCCAGAAGCGCGCCCGCGGTGAAGGCTCCGACGATCAGCGCAGTGCCCACCGCATGAGCCAAAAGCGCCAGGGCGAAAGCGAAGCAAACGGCCGAGGTAATCAGGATTCCGCGGCCGCGCATGCGCTCGACCCACCCCACCAGCGACCTGGACAGGCGCGGCCCCAGCCAGAGGGCGAGCGCCAGAAACATGACGGCCAGCAGCGCCGTGCGCGCCGCAGCGGTCCAGGCAAAAGTCCCGGACGCCGCGACAGCCTGCAGCGTCGAGAGGAGGATAATGCCGAGGATGTCATCGATGACCGCGGCGCCCAGGATGATCTGCGCCTCGGGAGTCTTGATCTTTCCCATATCGGAGAGCACTCGGGCCGTGATACCGACGCTGGTCGCGGTCAAGGCCGCCCCGACGAAAACCCCCTCCATCCCGCCGCGCCCCGACAGGGCCATGATCCCGTACCCGAGGGCGAAGGGGACCAGCATCCCGACGCAAGCGACGGCCAACGAAACCGGCCCCACCCGCAGCAACTCGGACAAATCGCTGTTGATGCCCGTCTCGAACAAGAGCAGGATCACGCCGAACTCGGCCATGAGCGTCAACGCAGGGTCATTCGGGTGGAAGAAACTAAAAAAGCCGAAACCAAGGACCACGCCGCCCAAAAGCTCGCCGAGGACCGCGGGTTGCCCCCAGCGCTCGGCCGCTTCGCCGAAAATCCTGGCGCTCAGCAGTATCGTCAGGAGGTTCGCCAGGAATACGACTATATTCGCTTCATGCATGGTCATGGATCATAAAAAAACCGCCTCCTGCGCGCGCAGGATGGCGGCCCGGCCACCCGAGTCTCCTCCGGGAAACGACCCCCCGGACCCGTTGTTTCTCCGCCTATTGGACAATTTTTAGGCCGGCCGCTTCAATACTCAGACTTTGAGGAAACGGGGCGGTAGTCCTTTTTGCAATTTCCTATGAGATGCCAAAATGGCACGTCATACAGAATGACCTCCCGGAGTATCGACACCCGCCGTTTGTCCGAGTGGAACCGCGACTTCACCCCTGGGCAAAGATTGAGTGGAATCGAATCAGAGCTTCGGGACGGGGTGCAGGCGGCGATGTTCCGATCCGGACACCAGCACGGAAATCAGAAGATCCCCCGTGACATTTAAGACGGTGCGGCACATGTCCAGGAAGCGGTCTATTCCCAGGATGAGCAATACCCCTTCCGCCGGAACGCCGATCGAGGCCAGGATCGCCACCAACATCGGCAGGGAAGCTCCCGGCGCCCCCGCCGTGCCGATCCCCCCCAAAATCGCCATCAGGAGCACCGTGAATTTCTGGGCCAAGGTCAGCTCGATGCCGAAGCATTGAGCCAAAAAAAGAGCCGTCACGCCCTCGTAGAGCGCGGTCCCGTTTTGGTTGGCGCTGGCGCCGACCGTCAAGACAAACCGCGCGATATCGCGCGGCAAGCCGAGTTGGACTTCGCCGACCCTCAGAGCGACCGGAAGCGTGGCGATCGAGGAGCTCGTCGCGAAGGCGGTCAAGAGGGCCTCCTGAATCTTGCGAAAAAAATCAAGAGGCCTCATGGAACTGCCCAAACGCAACAGAATCGAGTAAGTCACGAATTGGTGCGCCGCCAGCGCCAAGACGACCACCCCCGCATAACCCAGGAGATTCGCCAGCAGCTCGTAGCCGAAATGGGTGGTCAAGTTGAGGATCAAGGCGGCCACTCCGTAGGGCGCCAGCTTCATGATCATCGCGATGAAGGCCATCGAGGCCTCATTGACCGATTCGAGCACCTTGAGCAGCGGCCGTGTCTTCTCCCGATCGGCCCGGATCAATCCGACCCCGAACAGAAGGGAGAAAAACATCAGACCCAGAAAATCTCCCCCCGCCGCGGCCTTGGCCGGATTATCCGGCACCAAGGAGAGAAGTCTTTGCGTGAAGGTCAGGGACTCGGGAATCGGCGGGACGGGCAGGCCCCCGCCCCGAAGGACCTTCTCGCGCACCTCGGCGGGGAAGCCTGAGCCCGGCTTGAATATCTCGACCGCCAGAAGGCCCGTCACGACGGAAAGCGCCGTAACGAGGAGGGCGAATCCCAGCGTCTTCAAGGCAATGCGGCCCAACTTCGCGGCATCCCCCATCTCCGCGACCCCCAAAATTAGGGAGCTGACGACCAGAGGCAGAACCGCCATCAGCAACAGGCGCAGGAAAAGCCGGCCCGCCGGCTCGGCCACATACTCCAATAAACCTCTAACAACGGGGGGAGGATTCGCGGGCCATGCCGCGTGCAGAAGCAGGCCCGCCGCGGCCCCGAGCGCGAATCCCAGAAGAACCCTGCGGTGCAGGTGCATGGGTAGCGAGCTGGATTTTACAATAAGGCCTCCGAAGACAATAGAGGGCTTCCGATCTGCATAGAACCGGGACTTTAGCAGTCCAAAGTAATATTTGATAGAATCCGCACCGAGCCTAAGCGAGGTAGGATGACGCCCTAAGTTCGTTTGAAGAGAAACCATGGTCGAGATACCGTCGCATCTCGTAGAGGTTCCCTGCGCTCTCTGCCGACGCTCTGAATACCGAGTCAAATTCCGGTCCCCCTGGACGCGATACCCGCAGCAACTTGAACATTTCTGCGCTACGACGGACCATTACGGAAATTACGGCAGGATCGTGACCTGCAATTTTTGCGGACTCGTTTACACCAACCCGCGCCCGGCGGAGCAGGAGCTTCTGGACAGCTACAACCGGGTGGAAGACCGGGAGTACCTGGAAGAAGACGCCAGCCGCAGCATCAACGCCTATCTCAGCCTAAACACGATCAAACAGTTCGTCCGCAAAGGAAAATTGCTGGATGTGGGATGCTCGACCGGGTATTTCCTCAACGCGGCTCGGCTGGATTTCGACGTGCATGGGGTCGAGCCCTCCCATTGGGCCGCGCAATTCGCCAAGGAACGCCTCAAACTGGACATCCTCACCGGAACGCTGGAGGAGGCCCGATTCCCCGCCCAACACTTCGACGTCGTTTGCATGAGCGACGTCATAGAACATTTGGCGGGGCCGTTGACCTCGCTACAGGAAATCCATCGTGTTACTAAAACCGGAGGCCTGTTGTATCTCGTGACGCCGGACATCGACAGTCCTACCGCCAGAATTCTAAGGTCCAAGTGGTGGGGATTGCGTCCTGCCCACCTATATTACTTTTCCGCCAAAACCCTGAGGGCGCTGCTCGATAAGGCCGGCTTCGATGTGATCATGGAGAAATCCTACGGCCGCGTGTTCAGCTGCGGCTACTGGCTGAGCCGACTGAAAAACTATCCCCGCTGGATTCAGACGTCCGCCCGATGGTTCATCCAGCGATTCCAGATTTCCAATAAAGTCGTTTACATCAACACGATGGATTCCTTGGAAA
>JACQPI010000132.1 GCA_016207585.1 Elusimicrobiota bacterium
CGTCCATTCGATGCGGCCGGAGTCCGGGGCGACAAGCCCGGCCAGGATCTTGAGAAGGGTCGTTTTCCCGGAGGCGTTGGGCCCTATCAGGCAGACGATATCTCCGGGAACCGCTTGAAGGGTGACTCGCTCCAAGGCCTGGACGGGACCGCCGGCGCCGGGGTAGGCCTTCGAGAGGTTTTCTACGCGCAGCATGCCTCGGCCGGCATCGGGCGCGGGGTCAATCGGTCCACCAGCGGCTCGCTTCGAACTGCAGCCGAAGCCTTGGGTCTTTGACGGCGATCTGCGTTTCGTCCACGGCTTGGCTGACGTGGATGAGGGGGCGCTTGAGAAGGTTCACGATTTTCGGCGGGTCCTCTTTGGTCTTGTCCGCCTGGATTCGTATCTCTACGAGGGGGCGCGTCGGGAATGATGGATTGACTTGGAGCACTCTTCCTATTTCATGGGTCGAGAGTCGGACGTAGGAACCGGGGGGATACAAGGAGAGCTGTTCCAAGAGGGCCTTGAGGAGGTGGCGATCGAACTCCTCCGCGTTGTCCCGGAGAATAAGCTTGATGGCGTCGTGGGGGAGCATGGCGTTGCGCCAGTTTCTGGGATGGCTCAACGCCTCGTAGATGTCGCAGAGGCCGATGATCTGCGCCCCCAGGTTGATTTTCTCTCTCCCGATTCCATGCGGATACCCGCTCCCGTTGGCTCTCTCATGGACCTGCCCGACTATTTCCGATAACATATTTTTAAGAGATTCTTCCGTGTTCTGTATGTGCCCGAGCAGTTCCTGGCTTGCCAAGGGATGCAGCCGGATTTCCTTGCGTTCCTCGGAGGTCAGCTCCCGGGGGGCTTGGGCCAGGTGGAGAAACCGGCTCATCCCCACCTCGTGCAGAAGGGCGGCGGTCCCCAGCAGGATACGATCTTCCTCTTCCCAACCGAGACCGTCGGTCAAAAGCAGGGACAATGTCGCGACATTGACGGAATGCGCGTAGAAATAGCTGCTTGCCGTCGAGTATCGCGTGTTGATTGAGACATAGGGGTTTTCCTCTTGGATTTGCCGGAGCATCTCTTCCGAGATGGTCTTTAATTCGCCAAAGAGTTCCGGCGGGGGGGTCTGGGGGGATTGAAACAAATTCTTGATCGTTCGAATCGCGAGACCATAGAGAGCGTCTGCGGCCTCTTTGTGCCGGCTCAGTTTTTCGGGATCCGGATCAACGTTCCTGCTTTTTGCCGGTATCGAGGGTTGCTCAAGCGGGGGGGGCGGTATTGCCTGCGCGGTGCCAGGCGGGCAATCTGCGCCTGGCGCCGCGGGGAAGGAAGTATATCCTATTCCCGCGGCGACGGGCGGGGGCTGTACCGGCGGGGTGGTTTTGTCAGTCTTGGCGGGTTCAACCACGGTCGGCCGCTTCCCAACGGCTTCCGGCGGCGGCACTTCCTCGCGATAACGCTCGGTCGGAGGATCGAGATTTTCGACCGGCGGAGGCGGCGGCGGTTGAACCGCCGATTTTTCTTTTTTGGGAGGGGGCGGCTGCTGCGGAAGGGACTCTCTCTTTTTATCGAGGTCCGAAAACTTCATTTAAACATGCTACTAAATTGACTGGGAGCCTTCAAACGACGACGATGGCAACGTGTCGAAAAATGAAACAAGTTTGATATTGACAAATATAGGGAAGTCGCCAATACTTACTTGTCCCGAACAAGTTATTAACATGGAAAACGACTACTCGCATTTAGAGGGCATGGTCCACGACGTCACGAATCTCGATACCGCCCGCATGACCCTCCGGTGGGCCTTGGAGCGCCTTGCCGTCTTGGACCGCAAGAACCGCGACCTGGAGGAGGACCTGCGCCGTTCGCGCGAATCGCAGGCCGGCGCCGAAAAGGGCGCCCGGGATATGGAGGCCCGCATTTCCGCCCAGGCGCAGGCGTCGTCGGGCCGGGAAACGTTCTACCGCAAACTCGAAGAGATGGTGGCGGCGCTGTCCGAGGGGAAGGTGGACCTCGCGGGCATCGCCAAGCGGGAGGCGGACTTGGACCAGGCCCGCCAGAAAACGGTGGAGGAGTATCGGTCCAAGCTGGAGGAGCTGGAGCGCTCCCATCGCGAGATGATGTCGTATTGGGCCGACAAATTCCGGCAGATTCAGTCTTATGAGCCCCGAAAGCTGTCCGAGGCTTTGGTTCAATATGATGAATTCCGGAGGCATTTGGAGCAGGTTTATCAAGAACGGTTCGCCAAGCTTGAAAAAAGCGTCCATGAGAAGGAAGAGGCCCTCCTGCAGCGGGAACGCGAGATGGAGGCGAACGCGGCGCGGACGCTCGACGAGGCCCGTCGTTTGGGCGAGCGGCAACGGACGGCCGAGTGGGAGCGCCAGCAACTTCAGGAACAGCGGGAGCGCCTGGAGGCCTGTCTCAAGGCGGCCGAGGCTCGTGTGGAGGAGCAGGAGCGGCTGCTCGTGGCGGCCGACCGGACTCGCTGGGAGGAGCTGTCGGCGCAGTTGGCGCAATCGCAACATGCGCAGGCGCAGCGCCGGCAGGAATTGGAAACGCTCCGGGAGGAGAACCAGGCCGCTTTGGAACGTCGGACTCGCGAGATCGAGGCTCAGTTCGCGGATCGAGGGGAGAGTTTGCGCGGGGAATATGAGAGCCGGCTGGCGGCCCAGAAGGCTGAGGGAGAACGGATCGCTCAGCGGATGAGAGAGGAATTCGAGGTCGGGGAAAAGGCGCTTCTTGAGGAAATATCGCGGCGGGACGCGGCGCAGAACGTCGCGCAGGAGGAGTCGCGGGCTCTGCGCGAATCCGCCGACCAGCGGATCGCCGCCCTGAAGGCCGAGTTCGCGCAGGTTCGGGAATCGCTCGAGAAGCGGCACCAGGAAGAGATCGAGCGCGAAAAACATCTTCTGCGCCAAGAACTGGATCGTCAAAATGCGGCCTTGGAAGCTCTGGGCAAGGAACTGAAGGTCTCTCAAGACCGCCTGGCCCAAAACCATCTCCTGCGCGCCAAGGATGCGCAGGCCGTGCGCGCCGAATTGACCGCTGAATTCCGCCAAGTCCTCGAAGAACATGATCGAGAAGGGGCGAAGCGCCTTGAGACCGCGCGAAAGGATTGGGCGGCCGAAAGAGAGGGGCTCCTGGAGGAGCGGCAATTTAGAGACGCGCAAATTGAGTCCGCCCGCGGCGATGTCGCGCAGCTGCGCCAAGCGATGGACGCCCAACGCCAGGCCTTGGAGCTGGATTTTGCCGGCCGCAGGGAAGCTCTGGAAGAGGAACAGCGTGGAGCTTTGCAGCGGGAGACGTCCCGTTTGCGGCTGGAGATGGACGCGAAGGATGCCGTCATCGAGGATATCCGCAAACGCCTGAGTTCGGCGCAAGAGGAAGCGGTACGCGGGGCGGCCCAAGCCCAGGAGGCCCTGGAAGCGCAGCGGACCCGGATGACGGCGGATTTCCAACGGGTCCTGCGGGACCGTAGTTCGGAGGAGGCGACGCGACTCGAGGCTTTTCGAGAGGATTGGGACGCGCAGCGGCGGCAATTGGAGGTCGAAAAAGACGGCCTGCGGCAGGAGTTGTCGGGGAGGCTGGAGCGGTTCAGGACGGCACTGGAGGAAGAGTACCGCAATCGCGCGCAGGTCATCGAATCCCAGGCGGTCGAGAGCCGAAAACGCTCCGAGCTGCAGTGGGAGGCCGATCGGGAGAGCTTGCGCCAAGAGCTTTCCGCGCGCGAAGCCCAGCTTCAGGCGATGCGCCAGGAGCTCCTCGCTTTGGACCTGGAAACAAATACGCGGGAATCGAGTGCCGGCGCCAAGTATCGCGAGTCCCTCGCCCGCCAACAGGAGCAAGGTCTCCAGGTATTCAACCGGGCCTCCGATGAGCAAAGACAGGCATATGAAGCTCAGTTGAGGCAAAAAGACGATGCCCTGCGGAAATTGGAGCAGTCCCTGAAATCGATGGGGGAGAGCCTGGCGCAGGGTCTGCTCGAACGGCAGGCCCTGCAAGAGCTTCTGCGCACGCAATTGACGGAGGAATTTCAGTCGGCTCTCAAGCTCCGCGCGCAGGAAGAGGTCTCCCGGCTGCGCGCCGCGACGGACCGGTGGGAGTCTGAGCGGGCGCAGTGGACCCAGCTGTTGTCGAATAAGGAGGCGGAGCTGGAGCAGCTTCGCGCGCGGGCTCAGTCCGAGCTGCACGCGATGAAGGCGGTTTGGACGCGGGAGCGAGAGGAGATCGTGGAAAAATTCGAAGAGGAATATCGTCGCAAACAGTCCACGCTTCTGGAGGCGTGCGAGCAGTATCGGCAGGAACTTGAGGCGCGCGAACGGGCCCTGGAGGGGCGGGAGAAAAAACATGGGTAAATCTAGCGATGATCTGCGCAGGATGCTCCATTCGATGTATTTGGCTCAGAAGACCAAGGGGGACGATCCCTCCCAGCGTCCCTCCCGGACTCCCGACAAACTTCAAGCGGGGCCGTCCGTCGCGATCTCCATGGGCCCGCGCATGCGCATCGTGTGGCTCATGGCCGGCACGGGAGGCTGCGCCGTGCTGGGCCTCGTCGGATTGGGGCTTTCGCAGGGAGCCCTGGTCGCCCTCGGCCTGGTCGGGAGCCTGATCGGCGCGGCGACGGCGGTCTTCTTGTGGAAGGAAAAGGAGTTTCGGGCCGGAGGGGCGACGACCACGGATGCGGCGATCGAGGTGATCCGCCGAAAATCCTTGGAGATGGAGCGGGACCGCCTGCGGGAGGAGCTGGAGGACACGCATGGATCGCTTCAGAACCTAAACGACAAGATATTGAACCTTCACGAGGAGCTCGTGCGCGCGCGCGCCGAGAAGGCCGAGTGGCTCGCGGATAAGGAAAAGGAAATCCGCGGGCAGGCGGAGACGGAAATGGCGCATATGCGCCGGGAGTTCGAGCTTGAAAGGGAAAATCTGAAAAAAACGGCGCTCAACAAAGAAAGGCACGATATCGATATACTGCACCACGAGGCGAGCGATAGGGAAAAGCTGCTGGAGGATTCGCTGCGCCAGGAGATCGAGCAGTCGAAAAAAGAGCTGGCGAACCGCGAGGATCGCTTGAAGCAGCTCAGCGCCGAAATCGTGAAGCTTCAGGACGCTTTGGACCGGAGCACGATCTCGGCGCCGGTCGGCCTGGCCGAGCAGGCCGTGGCTCAAAACAAGGCGCTGGAAGAGGAGCGGAAATCCTTTCAAAAGAGGTTCCAGGATCAGGAAGCGGCATTCCAGAAAAGGGTGCAGGAGATCGAGGCGGCCCACGCCCGGGACCGGCGGGAACTGGAAATGAAGCTGGAGGAGTTGAACGCAGGCACGATGAGGCTGCAGGAGGCTCTGGACCGCAAGGTCGTCAGCTCATCGAGCGAGGTGGCGAGCCACCTGGAGGAAGCGCGCAACGCCTTCCAGGTGCAAAAAGAGGTCCTGCAGCGCAAGCTGGCCGAGCAGGAGACCCGTTATCGAAAGATGCTGGAGGACCAGGAGGAGCAGTCCAATGCGCAAAAACTGGAG
>JACQPI010000140.1 GCA_016207585.1 Elusimicrobiota bacterium
AACAATTGGGGACTCCGCAACGGAGTAAAGCAGACCGACGCCAACGGCACCACGAAGGACTGCGAAGCGAAGATGCACGTGTGCTTCCTCTCCGGGAGCGCTGATCCGGCTATCCCCTGCACCGTGGACTCCAATACCGAGTGCCATAATGCATGCCAGAACGCCAATGAGATCGCATGCAGCAACGTCGACTGCGAGGAGCGCTGCAAAGTGTCTCGCGTGTCGGGCTATGTGAACACCACTTGTCCCTGAGTTCTAGATACTAAAGACGCGCCCGGTCGGACGATGCCCCCGCTTCGGCGGGGGCATCTTTTATGTGCGGCGGTCCAATTGTCTGTTGGTTCGATCGGGAGGCCGCGGGATGAATCGGACTTTCCCCGGGATATGCGATTTTGACTCCTTCCCCGTCATTGCGCTATGATGGCGGCATGACCGAGATTAGGCGAAATGGTTGTGACCGAGCCCTAAGGCGAGGGAATGCCGCGTCCATAAGCCGTTGGAAGGCGGCCGTCCATCGTTGTGGGAGGCAACCATGACGCGCAGCGCGAAGGCACTGATGGCCTGTTTTCTCATCTTCCTGGTCAGTCATTTGCTTATCAAGGTTTTCGATCCGGATACCTGGCTGCACCTGCATGTCGGCAGATTCATTCTCCACAACGGTTTTATCCCAAGCGTCAACACGTTTTCCTTCACGGAACCAGGCCATCCCTGGATGCCCCATGAATGGCTGAGTCAAGTCATTTTCTACCTTACGTACTCGGGTTTCGGCGTCCCGGGACTGACGATCCTGCGCGCCTCGGTTTTCTTGGCGGCTTTTTTGATTCTCTACCGGGCCATCCATGAGCCCGGTTGGGAAACCCTCGAGATCGCGGGGTTGGCGCTCGCCGCCCATGCGATTGCCGTCGCGAACAGAATCAGCGACCGCCCCGAGATGTTCAGCGCGCTGTTTTTTTCTTCCTACTATTACATCCTGAACAGATGGCGGCGGGACGGAACGCGCTGGATTTGGCTTATCCCGTTCATGCAGGCGTTCTGGATCAACATGCACGGTTATTTCCTTTTCGGGCTCATTTTCCTATTCCTGTTCTGGTACGGCGAGTTCGGGCTTCCCGAGCGCGCCTTCTGGGGATCCCGCCGGTCGCGCGAACTGCTGGCGGTAGCGGGGGCCGGCGTGGCGGCATGCCTTCTGAACCCCCACTTCCACCACGGCCTGGTTCAAGCCATATCCGTTGCCGCCACCATCGGAGACGCCAGGATCGCCGAGTGGCGCCCCCCGTATTTCAGTTTCAGCGGCTTCTGGACCACCGGCTGGGACGACCCCAGAAAAGCCCTGATTCTGGTCTCCACCCTTTCCTTCGTCTTGAACTATCGCAAAGCCGCGGCGACTCGGTGGTTTCTCTGGGGAGTATTTCTTCTGGCGTTCCTGCAATCCAGGAGGAACGTCTTGTTTTTTTCGTTGGTGGCGATCCCGGTGACGATCTCCAACTTCCGGCAAACGCTGGAGGGGCGTACCCGATGGACTCTATCGGGTCCGTTGGCCGGGATCACCCCCCGCCGGCTGGGGGTGTTTCTGGAGTTGGCCCTGGCGGCCGTGCTTCTCTTTGGAACCTACGACATGGCATCCGGCCGTTTCTTCGCGGACCACCTGTTCGCTCAGCCTGGAGTCGGGATTTCAAAGGTGTTTTACCCGGAAGGGATTCAACAATTTGTCAAAGAGGCCGGGCTGGAAGGCCCCGGTTTCAATAACTATGGGATCGGCAATTACGTCATGTGGCGTTTCCCGGACATGAAGGTTTTCATGGATGGTAGAAACTTGGAAGCCTACAGCGAGGATTTTATCAATTTCTACCATAAGGTAAAGTCGGGTCGGATTCCTCTTCCTGAGTTGCTTGGGCGCTACAAGCTCCGTTTCTTTTTGATCAACCATCAGATCGATGCCGGGGGGGCTTCATCTTTGGTCAAAATGCTCGATAAGGACAAGAATTGGAAGCTTGCATACGTCGATAATGCCTGGGTGGTGTTCGTCCCGGCCCGCAAAACCGGCAAGCTTGTCGTCGGGTCCTTGGATGAAGAGCAAGTCGGACCTTGGAATAGGCGGGAGTTGGCATGGAGACATTATCAAATGTGCTCTATCTGGAGCCGGTTGGAAAGAAAAAAATCCGCTCTGGAAGAATGCCGCAAGTCCTTGGATCTCGATCCCGATTTTAATCGCGCGCGACAACAGCTCAAGAGTTTGGAGAACGACGCGCGCCTTACGCCCCCCGTGTAAAAACTCGCAAATATTTCGCTTTAAATATTATATAGGGGGGGGTACCCTTAATCCGTGCGCCGGATAGCCGATTTCGCCGCTGTTTTCGGCCTTTTTGCCTTCCTTCTTGCAGGCGTCGTTCCCGCCCCTGCTTGGGCCGATTGGCAGACGGTGTATAACATCAACCTGACCACGGGGGCTGGAACCAATTGGGCCTTCGTAGATTCTGCTGGAAATCCTTGGGCGGTCAATAATGATCAGTCCGCCAACGGTTCGGGCGACACCAATCTATTTCGCTACACCGGTTCCCAGTGGAGTTTGGAATCTCGATTTACCACGCGTTCGCAGAGAGGGGACTATCGCTTCAGCTATCTGGGTCTAAACGCTTCCAACGAGCCCCGGGTCGTTTATCTGCAGAAGGACAGCGGTACCTGCACGGGTTGCAGGCAGGTCTATTTTCAGAAAAAGACCGGCGGGAGCTGGTCCAGCGAGGCGGCCGCCACCCCCGCAAATTACTACTTGGGCCTCGGGGCCTACTACCGCCAAAACGACGACACATTCCGCATCGTATATTTCCAGAGGGGCGCCGCGGCCTCGACTTCCGCGGGTCTCTACTATTCGACCCAGACGGCGGGCACCTACGCCTGGAGCACCAATCCCATTCTCATCGATAACAACGGCGGCTCCTTCACGGGTCTTGGAACTAATACTGGCAATTTCATAGCTCCCCAAGCCGCCATCTACGAGGATACGACGACTCCCAAGGTGCACATCGCCTATTGGGACGCGGGGGACGGCAGCGCCGGCGGCGGCTGCAGCAATTGCAATATCAGGTATACGCTGCGCAACGACGACGGCAGCCAGGATCTAGCTCCCGAAACGGCCGTTTCAAAAATCATGAACCAGGGCGTCTACCAGAGGGCCCTGGCGATCGCGGCCAGCCCCACCGACGGCAATGCGCCCTACATCGCTTTCAGCAGCGGTACTACGAGTCCTTACAGCCTTGGGTTTGCTTCCAGGACGAGCGGCGGAACCTGGAAAGTCTCCTTCGCTACGGCCGCTGCCGTGTTCTCACCGCATATCGGCATGAGTCTTGACCCGGCAGGGCATCCAATGATCGGTTTCATGGGCTATCCCGGCGGGGGGAGCAATAACGCCCGCCATGCCCTCGCCCACTACAACGGCTGCCGGTGGGCCGTCTACAGAGCCACCTACGCCGCCGACAATGCCAATTCGGACGACAATGATGACAGCGGTATGACGGTTTCTACCACGGGTCGCGTGCATATCTTTGGGGAGTTGGGTGGTCCCCTCATAGGCACGTACGCGCTATGGGTGGACACCGCCGGGCCCGCGGCCGTGGGGAATTTGGACGGGACTTTCTCCGGAAACGACATCACCCTGACCTGGACGAGCCCCGCCGAGGTGGACGGGGACCTCACGGCCAAGCCGCTGCCGGGGGGGAGCTTGTACCGTATCCAGTGGACTCAGAGCCTCGCCGAGGCCTCCGGAAGCACGTTCTGGAAAGCGCAGGGGGGGACGAACTACATTGATCTCTCGACCTCCTGCATCAGCGCCGGCACCGCGCAGAACCACACATTCGCCGCGCCCAACGGGGCAGGGACCTATTACTTTCGCTTGTTCACCCGGGATGAGTTTCCCAATAATTTCTCCGCCCTTTCCAACGGCACGACGGTGGCGATGGACACGACCCCTCCGGGCCGCATCACCACCCTCGCCGGCGCGGCGAGCGCCCTGGGCGCGGCGGTGGAGCTGAGCTGGAACGCCCCGGGCAACGACGGGGCCTCCGGCGCCTTGGGAGAGGGAAGCCAGTTCCTCATCGGTTACACGACCTCCTTCGCCGACGCGACGAGCGGGACCGCCTGGTCCACCACCTCGGCCCAGGTTGCGATCTCGACGACCGGCGTCAACCCCGATGACCCGCAAGGCTACACCGTCTTCAATCTGATTCCCATGGGCGACACCTTCTACTTCAGGATATGGACCAAGGATCCGGCGGGCAACTACGGCGCCCTGTCCAACGGCGCGACCCAGGCCTCGACGACGGACGGCACGGCTCCCTCCACCAACAGCGACTTGGCCGCGGCGGGGGTGAGCGTTTCCACCGTCAAGCTGACCTGGAACTCCGCCGGAGACGACGGCGGCTCCGGAAATCTCCAGTCCAACAGCAAATACGCGATCCAATACACGACTTCCGCGGCCGACTCCCAGAGCTCGACGTTCTGGTCCACCGCCTCGGCCCAGGTGTCCATATCCACCTATGGGCCGAGCCCAGGAAGCCTCCAAGGACGGACCCTGACGGGCCTCTTGCCGGCAAGCACCTACTATGTCCGCCTCTGGACCAAGGACGAAACCCCCGTCAACTGGTCCGGCCGGTCGAATATGGTCACCACGTCCACCTGGACCAACGATCCTCTGACGGCCGCCTCCACATTCAGCGCGGTGAGCGCGACGGGCTTCATGGTCTCTTGGGACCGGAATTCCAATCCTTTCGGGACCCGCTACACCGTCCAGGTCTCGAGCGCCTCCGACTTCAACACGGGCGCCACCGACCAGGTGGCGTTCACCACGGCTCCGACCGCGGGTCCGGCCGCGACATTCACGGCCCTCAACGCCTACACCACCTATTACTTCAGGGTCCGGGCGGCGCATAACGACGGGCATTTTACCGACTACGTCAACCTCGGCTCCACGAGAACATTGGCGGTGTTTTACACCACGCCCGTGCACGCATGCAAAGGCACGTTCACCTCGGGCTCGGGGGCTTTAAGCGTTCCCGTGCCGACGTGCTACGCGGACAACGACGTTTTTCTTCTGTTCGTGGAATCGGCCAATGAAACTATCGTCACTCCTTCCGGCTGGACCGAGTTGTCCAATTCGCCCACATACACGGGCACGGCGGCATCAGCCGGCGGCGTTCGTTTGGGTGTGTTTTACAAGGTTGTTTCCGGCGCGCAATCAGATGTCTCGGTGGCGGACAGCGGCAACCACACCACCGCCATCATCGCCGCTTTCCGGGGCGTCGACACGGCGAATCCCATCCACGTGACGTCGGGTTCGGTGGATGCCTCCGCCACGAGCAGCTTGAGCGCCCCGAGTCTTATAACCACGTCGGCCAACACAGTGATCGTCAACGCCATCGGCTTGGACAAGGACCTGGGCGATACCGATACATTGAGCAGTTGGGCCAATGCCAACCTGGTCGGCCTCACGGAGGTTCACGACCAGACCGTCAATACCAACGCCGGCGGGGGTATCGCTTATTCCACGGGCGTGAAGACCCAGCCGGGCGCGACCGGGAACACGACCGCCACGGGGGACACTGCGGAGAAGCATGCTTATTTGACCATCGCGCTCAAATCCTCGCCGTCGGCCAGGACATTGGCTCAATCCGCCTACCGCTTCTTCGCCAATACCGACACCACCGACGTGGGCTCGGCCCTGGCCGGCCAGGACGGCGCCGCGAGCCTGGGCTCGGCGGGAGCCGCGTTCCGCTTGAGGATGCTCGTCCACGCCAACGACAGGGAGATTTACACCAACGGTCAAGATTTCAAGCTCCAGTATGTCGGAAAAGGAACCGGCTCCTGCGACGCTCCCAGCGGGGGCACGCCCGTCAGTTACACCAACGTGGACGCGACGACGCTCATCGCCTTCAAGAACAACACCCCCGCCGACGGAGCGAGCCTGACCGCCAACGCGGGCGACCCGGTGCACGGAGCGCACTCCACCGCCAAGCAGACCTACGAGGAGGTCAATAACGCTACAAACTCGGTCTCCGCCGTCCCCGCGGACCAAGACGGCCTCTGGGACTTCGCCCTGGTTGATAACAGCGCCCCGGCCGGCACGACTTACTGCCTGCGCCTGTCGAGCGGAAACGGCTCGGCCCTGGATTCCTACGTGTCCTATCCGGAAGTCACGACGTTCGTGTCGGGCCCCTTCTGCGGCACGACCAAGGTGGTCAAACAGGCCGGGGGCGGGGACTGCACCAAAATCTCGGACTGCGTCAGCCTCATCCCGACCACGCTTACCGGCAATTTCTGCATCGACATCCAAGACACGGCCACCTATACCGAGCAGATCTGGGTTGGAACCACGGCCATCACCACCAATGACTATCAAATCCAAATCGGGCCGATCTCCCCGGGCGGGGCGTTGCCCGTCGTCAACCCGCCGGCGCAATCCACCGCCGCCTTCCGCATCGTCATGTCCAGCGTCGTGCTGGTCGACATGACGATTGCCCCGACCAACGCAGTCGAGTACGGTATTCTTTCAACCGGTGCCTATGTCACGATTTCCGGCGTCAACGTGGATTCCGGCGGCAAAATCTGGGGGGCCGGCATCTCCATATCGAGCTACAGCGAGGTTTCCGATTCGAACGTCACGGCGCAAAACGCCCATGGCCTCCGGCTGACCGGCTCCGCCGGCGCGGTCTCCAATTGCAACGTCTCGGGCGCCCTGACCGGTCTTCACATCGCCACCCAGGCGGCCGGGACGACTCTCTCCATTTCCTCCCTGACTTTCTCATCGCTTTCCGCCGGCGCGACCGCCATCAACTTCGCCGACGGGGTTTTCATCTCCACGTTCAGCGACATCTATTTCGCCGATTCAACCATCGCCGTCAACGTCAACGGCCGGCCCCTCTCCGCCGGCGCGGCCGTCACCATGGTCCTTTCCTCGGGCGTCAGGGCGGGCCCGGCCCATGAGAACGACCCCGGCCAATACGTGCGCTGGGTGGGCTGGCTGGCCGCCAACGCCGTGACCAGCGTCTCGACCTTCTCGGTGACCGCCACCTGGGGCCTGCAAGATGGGGCCACGGGCTATACTTTGGTCGCCTCCACCAATTCCAGCAACCCGCCAAGCCCCATCTGGGCCTCGACCGCGGTGGCCGGAGGTTCCACCAGCGTGGGAACCGTCTCTTACCCGGACCTGGCCCCCAACACGACCTACTTCCTCTTCGTGAAGGGGATCGGATTTGAGGGCTACGCCGCTTATCCCGCGACCTCCACCTTGGCCAAGCCCGCCGCCGGCGCCCAAATTTACGCCGTCTATCCGACTTCGACGACGGTCAATTGGAAGCCGCTGCCCACCGCGGCAAGCCAGGGCTCCTCGAACACTTGCGAGGGCTATATTCTGCAGGCCGCGACGGCTCCCGCCGACGGTAGCGCGTCTGATTTTACGGGGACCATTCTCTCTTCCATCACGCTAACGGGCGTGCAGCCGAGCACCTTGACCATCAGCGGTTTGGCCCCGGGCAGCACTTATACGTTTCGCGTGGGAACCTTGAACTGGCAAAACGTCGCTAATTTCCAGGTCGTCGGCTCCACCATGTCCCTGGGCAGTTCCTTTGTCTGGACCGGCAACGGCGGCAACACGAATTGGTACAACGCAGCCAACTGGAGCCCCAACGGCACTCCCGGGATCACAAATCCGGTGACGATCGATAAAGACGTCAGCGTCGTAGTTACGCTCAGCTCGCCCGCGATCAATTTTTTGGATCTCACCTTAGGCGATAGCGCCGGCTCCTTCAAGGCCAATCTCGACTTGTCCACTACCGTGGCCGTAGGCAGAAACGTGACGATTTATCAAAACTCGGGATTGACCCAAAACACCTCAGGCTATGCGTTGAGCTTAAGCGGCGATTTGACCATGCTGAGCGGATCCAGCATGACGCACAGGAAGAATACGCTCACTAACAACACGCGGATCAATCTCAGCGTGGGCGGAACCTTTGATCTCCAGGCCGGCGCTACGATTGCGGCCGCGAATCTTGGCTTTGACGGCGGCGCGGCAAAAACGGATGGGAGCGGACCGGGAGGGGGCACCGGAGGCCTCCAGAACGGCGGCGGCGGCGGCGGCGGCGGGCACGGGGGCGTCGGCGGCAACGGCGCGGGCCCCAGAGCCGGCGGTCCGGCCAACGACTCGGTCACAAATCCCGCCCTGCCCGGCTCCGGCGGCGGCGGCAGCGGCAGTGCCAGCGGCGTCGCTGGAGGCGCCGGCGGCGGCCTGGTCGTCATCACGGCCTCCCGCATGACCATCAACGGCCGGATCATCGTCCAGGGGGCCGCCGGCACCACCGCGGACTGGGGAGCCGGCGGGGGCGCCGGAGGCGGCGTGAGCCTGAGCGCCTCCTACTTCGAGGGCGCGGGCGTAATCCTTTCCTCGGGCGGGGCCGGGGGCGGAACTTCGGGTTCGACCGGAGGAGGAGGGGGGGGAGGAGGAGGCCGGATTTCGGTCAACGTCACGCAGGCGGGCACGGTCTGCGATTTGACCATGGATGCCAGCGGCGGGGCCTTTGGAGTCGGGGTCACCAACGGCACTGTCGGCAACCCGGGAACGATCAGTTCCACTTCCACCTTGCAGGCTCCGACCGGTTTTGCGGGCGCCAACCCAAGCAGCGGGACCATCTACTGGTCCTGGAACCTCTCCCCCCAAACTCCAAATTACCGGATATTCTCGGCGACCGGCGCCCTGGGAGCTTCCCCCATGTCTGCGCCGCTGGGCCCCTCCGCCAGTTTCTACACGACCGTCGACCTTCTCCCCAACACCACCGCTACTTTCTACGTGGGCGCGATCGCCTGCGCAGGGCAGGCGGAATATTCCGACGAGTTCCCCCTGTCGACCCTGGCTAGAGTAGTCACGAGCACGCAGATTTATCAGGTGAATAAGACCAGCGTCACGCTCAACTGGGCTGCGTTTCCCACGATTCTCCAGGACGTCTCGAGCATGACCGCCGAAGGCTATGTGCTTGACGCTTCCTCCACCGACTTCAGCGGCGGCGTCGTTTATAGCTCCCGGACCACCAATGTTTCGCTGAGTACCCTCACCGTTAAGAACTTAGACTCCGGCACCACCTATTATTTCCGCGTAGGCTCCATCAACTGGGGCGGCGCGGTCAACTATGTGCTCGTGAGTTCAGCGGTCACTCAAACCGACACATTACCCCCGGGGGACGAGACTCCTCCGGGACCGGTGACGACGCTCTATGCCAGCACCGTCACGGCCAGCACGAGCACCCTCGTCTTGACCTGGAACGTCACGGGAGACGACAGCTATTCCAACGCCCTCGTTTCCGGCAGCTCCTTTACGATCCAATACGCCACCTACACGAACGTGACCTGGTCGACCGCGAGCGCCCAGGTTAATTTCGCCACCTCCGGCGTCAACGCCGGGGCTCTTCAAACCTACGTCCTGCCGGGCCTCCTCGCCAATACGACGTACTTCATGCGCATCTGGACGACGGACGAGGCGGTCAACGTATCGACCGGCCTTTCCAACGGGACGACGGCGGCGACATTGGCGCTCCCTCCGGATACTCTTTCGACGGCGTTTCTCAATCTGTATGTCACGAGCGCGACGGTCGCCTGGGCCGCCCTGCCGGACACCGCCGTCTCGAGCAAGACCTCGGAGGGGTACGTCCTGGAGGCTTCCTCGACGGACTTCGGCGCCTTGGGGCTGGGCGGAACGACCCACTCGACCTCGACGCCGAACGTCTTGTTGAGCACGCTGACCGTCTTCAACCCGGCGATTGACAAGGTCGAGAGAGAGACGTTGGGCGTCGAGGAGGAGGGCGCCCACAAGGGGACGAAACTCGCCATGGTCGAGATGTCCATGAGGTAGCCCTCGGAGGTGCTGGAGGAGCCCTGCTGGGCGGCGGTGGGCAGTGGGTTCCAGTTGACGGTGATGGACGTCACCCAGACGCCGAAAACTTGGCTTCCGGTGGGCGCGTTGGCCAGGGTGGACGTCGAACCCAGGGACCTGTAATTGGCGGCTCCGGCCCAGTTCAAGGAGCCCGCCCGGAAATAGTAGGTGGTGTTGGGCTGCAGCGCCGGGTTGAAGACGGTCAGCGTGCTCAACAAGACGTTCGGCGTCGAGGTCGAG
>JACQPI010000141.1 GCA_016207585.1 Elusimicrobiota bacterium
GGGCAAAAGAGCGTGCCGAGGGCTGGGATCGAACCAGCGACACCTGGTTTTTCAGACCAGTGCTCTACCACTGAGCTACCTCGGCGTTATCGTGGTATTTGCAGCGTAATTTGACGATTTCGAAACGGCTGAATTTTTACGCCTGCTATTCTACCACTTTTTCCTTTTGGGTGCGCCATTAAAAACGCTGGGCGGCGCAGCTTGCGCGCGCCTAGTAACTTCTGTTATATTCTCCCTCGTGCAACGCCGGGTTTTGAGATTCTTGTGCGCGCTCGCTCTTGGGCTGATGCTTTTCGACACCATCGCCGACGCGTGCGCATGCGAGGATTCGGCCACCATGGGCGTTTGCTGCGCCTGCCCCTGCGGGCCTCGTCTTCTCTCGCAAGATTCTCCCAAGGTCGCCGCAAACCTTAGCCCGACCCCGTTCGCGCCGTATGAGTCTTCTGCTTACGCTTTCCTCCTGCCGCAACTTATTTTCCACCCTCCCTGCCTTTCAGCCTGACACACCTCGGTAACGAGATTCTCCTGGAGCGCCGGGAGGCTCGTGGCGTGTCGAGCGGTATCGCCGGTTAAAGAAAATTTAGAAGGAGGTCTCATGCCCATTTTTTTCATCCCTGTCCTGTTGCTTGCCGGTCATGCGTCGGCTCAGCAATCCACCGCGCCTTCCGGCGAGAAGTATACCCTCACGGAACTTGCAGGTCTTGCGATTCAAAATACGCAGATACTCGGCTCGCAGGACGCCCGTATCGAGGAGAAAAAGCTCTCCGCAGCCCAAGCCGGAATCTGGCCCGGGCTCTCCGTGGATTTTTCCGCCGGACGAAAGCGGGAGGCGAGACTCAGCGGCCCGCGCTATGAGCTGGCCTTTGCCCAGGCGCTTCCTCTCCTGGGCAAACCCGGTTTGCGTGGCGGCCTCCTGGACCTGGAGTCGGAGTCCTGGCGCGTTCGGCGCGTCGCGACGCAGATCGACGTCACGCTCGCCGTCGTCCAATTGGCCTACGAGTACGCCGCCACTCGGCGCAACGCCGGGTTCGTCGAGAAGCGCCAGAGGCGCTTCGATCTTATCAAAACCTATTTGGCGGGGCGGGCATTCCCGACTCCCCAACGGAAGGCGGAGAGCCGTATCGTGCAGAACCGGCTGAAAGGGCTCGCTTCCGACGCGATTCAAAGCCAAGCGGGGTTCAGGGCATCCTTCGAGAAACTGAAAGTGTACGTGCCTCTGGAGTCCGGGAGCTACCCCGACATCGAAGTCCCCTGGTTCTCGGGAGCCAAGATTCTCGATGAAAAGGAGTGGACGGCCAAGGCGCTGGAGAACAACCCCGACCTCCGCGTCCAGAGGCTTGTCGTCAAGGGCGCGGAGTTGGAGAAGTCTCTGGCCTCTCGGGACGGCCTGCCGGACCCCTCCTTTGTGGCGTCTTACGAAGAAGGCAGGGCCGCCGAAACCGAGACGAGCTACGGTTTGGGGCTAAGCCTCGCCCTTCCGCCGTGGAACCGCAACCGGGCCGGGATCAGGAGCGCGGCGCAGAAAAAGCTCGCCGAGGAGAGGCGGCTCGGCTTCGAGGAGCGCAAGCTCGGGGCCGAATTGTCCCGGCTTCTCGTGGAGTACGAGGCGGCGCGTCGGATAGTGCGGCAGTATCCGCAGAACCTGCTTGCCGAGTTGGAGGCGCAGCTGCAGGAGGCGGAGGAAGGCTTTCGCAAGGGTCAGGTAGATCTTCTGACATTTCTGGAACTCGAGAGCTCCGCCTCCGAGACTTTCGGCCGAGTCCTCGACGCTCAGCGCGATCTCGCCGCCAGGGTCGCGGAGCTCATGGCCGCGGCCGGCGAGCAGGACGCGCCGGCCCGGCTCGGGTCATTGTAGGAGGCGATCTCATGACACGAATTTTGGAATGGGCTTTAAAAAATAGGGCGACGGTCGTTCTCTTCTTTGCTTTCGGCGCGGGAATCGGGCTTTACTCCGTCGCGCGCATCCCCATCGACGCGGTCCCGGACATCACGCCGGTGCAGGTAATGGTCAACACCAAGACCGGCGCGCTGGACCCGGAACAGATCGAAAAGACCGTTTCATTCCCCATCGAGACCGACATGAGCGGCATCGCCCATGTCCGGGAGGTCCGGTCTCTTTCCAAGTATGGCCTCTCGCAGGTGGTCGTAAATTTCGAGGACGGAACCGACATCTACTGGGCGCGCCAACAGGTCTCGGAGCGGCTCCAGGGCGCGCGCGGCGAGCTGCCTCAGGGGCTTTCGCCGGAGCTTGCTCCGATCTCAACGGGACTGGGCGAGGTCGTCATGTACGCGGTCTTGCCCAAACCGGGCACGGCGCTCGCCGCCAAGCCGGCTACGGAGCGGCTGCTCCATCTGCGCACCATCCAGGATTTCGTGCTCGCGCCGTATCTCAAGCGCGCGATAAAGAACGTAGCCGAGGTGGACTCCACCGGAGGCTACAAGAAGGAGATTCACATCGAGTTCCACCCGGAGAGGCTGGACCGGTTCGGACTCACCATCGAGCAAATTCTGGAGCGCCTGGAGGGGCTTGGGGAGAATTCCGGCGGCGGCTACATCCAGCCCAAAGGCAAGCAGGTGATCGTCCGGACCTCCGGCCGACTTCAGAGTCTCGGCGAGATCGGCGGCATCCCCGTCAAGCTCGACGTCCGCGGCAAGCCTGTTCCGCTCTCCGCGGTCGCCGAC